>DAIOFF010000025.1:0-18584 GCA_036745855.1 Scrofimicrobium sp.
TCGCTCTGAGGAGGGGCTCGCTGTTGCTAAAGAGCTTTGGATTGCGCGGGATTCTCTTGGGAAACAGCTAGATATTGCACCTTCTAGGCTTTTGGCATCGTCTGGAATCATTGAGGCGGCGCTTGTTCGCCCAAGTACCCGCCGCAAGTTGCAGTCGATTGCAGAGTTTCGCAGACCTAAGGCCCGTGAATACACGGACATTTGGCTTCGTGCTGTTCGCCGGGCTGTCAATACTCCGGCGCTTGAGCTTCCCAAGAAAGCTACTCAGACACGCAAGGATGGGCTTCCGGCAGCTAGATCTTGGAAGCGTCTCAATCCCGCTGCTCATGAGAGATTACAGGTGGTTCGCGAGGTGGTGGCTGGTGTTGCTGATGAGGTAGGCATTTCGCCGGATATAGTTTTGGAGCCTAGGGTTCAGCGTCAGGTTACATGGACTAATTCTCCGATCACTTCACAGGCTTTGTTGGATGCAGGTGCTAGGCCGTGGCAGGTTGATCTTGTGACGACCCCTTTGAGATTAGTGTCATGTAACTGAATTTTCTTTTTTATATTTACGTAAATATCATTGCTATATTAGTTGTGTCGATGCAGAAGGTCCTGATGATGAATCCAGCAGATCCGTACAACGTTTATGGCTCAAGGCCATCCAAGCAAGAGTCCCCGGGATCGAATTTTTATATCCCTCGGGTCCATCCGGTGGGGCAAAACAAGAAGTCCGCTGAGGTCGACATTCAACTTGATGCCCCACAAAAGTCAATGCGCACAATGTCTATCGTTGCGTTAGTTTTTGCTCTATTTCCTACTTTTCTTAACGCCGTAGAGCGTGTAATGAACATCTTTTACACACTTATCAACAAAGGGATTGATGGCTCAGGGAATTTGTCATACTTCGTAATAAGCCCATCTTGGTCCCTTATTATGACTTGTTGCTCAGCAACTGGACTAATTCTGAGCATTATAGTTTTACGGAGAAAACAATCTAAAAAAAGTAATGCCAGAATGTTTGCATTTGCAGCATTGTTGTTTACTGGTTCTCACATTTTGTTCAGATGCCTAATGATCATCCAAGCCATTGCTTACTAGCGTAGTAAATAGGTCTACTCTGCACGAAGAATGACAATCAAATACGCTCATTGCAGGTGGGACTCGACATAGCATACCGAGTTCCACCTGCACTTTCATTCTGCAATCTTTTACCTAGTTTGCGCCTGCAGCGTCATAAGTTTCAGTTACAGTTATTGTCTTTTCCACTCCATTTATGATTCCAGTAGCATTCACTGTGACGGTGCCAGATTCTATTGTTGCTAGCCGGGAGTTCATGGCGATACTCACCGTTTTTCCTGGCAATACTTCCTCAAAGGTTTTGTTACCGTATGCGGTTTCGATTTCGACATTAACGGGTACCGTCCCTATGTTTGTTACACCAGTGGCTAGATAAACTTTGCCAGCGACTATTCGTGTTGTAGGACTCAGTGTCACAGCCACTTGATCTGCTTCATCTGTAATCACAGTGAACTTCACACTTTCAGACGATGCACCTTCCACACGGTTTTTATCGGTTGGAACAAACGTGGCAACCAAATCATGTTCTCCCGGTGCCAAATCTGGCGGAATCTGAATGTAAGCCGAACCTCCCTTAGCCAGGTCTGCCTGGCCAACCAAGTCATTTCCGCTTCTGAGCTCTACAGAACCTGGTTGCGACACTCCGTCGCTGAATACGACGGCTGCTGATGCAGTCACTGGCTCTTCTGTCTCAAAGTCTTGACTGTCAGCAGACAGCTCAAGCGTCACATTTGACGATGCTATTCCGCGTGGCTCTCCAGTTGTTGCCCACGCTGAAGTCGGTGAACTAATGAGTTCAAAACTTACTGTGTTATCAGACTCAGCCAACAACTTGTCTAGCGTTATCCAAGAAGAATCGTGAGCTTCACCATTTATTGTCATCGAATCAATGAACGGCGTAGACAGCGCGTCATCACTAGTTTCAATACGCAAAGTCTTGTCACCAAAATGCACGGTCATCGCTGGGAACTGCGGTGTGGATAGCGCAAACCCAGCGTGTGCTTGAGCAACTGGGAACATCCCTAGTGCTGAGAACACATAGTAGCTGGACATGGCACCGTAGTCGTCATTTCCAGGTAAGCCATCACGAGCGGGCGTGAATGCCGTCTTCATGATTTGCTGGACAATGTATTGGGTCGCATGTGGTTTTCCAGCCCAGTTGTATGCCCAAGGAGCCGGTAGGGCGGGCTCATTCCCGATGTAGAGCGTTCGAGCGCTTTGCCCACCATTCAGTTGATTCCGAGTTGGCGTAGCCGTTAGCTCGTCATCTAATGAGAACAATGCGTTCAGCCGCTTGATGGCATTTTCTTTGCCACCAATAGCGTCAATCAAATCCTGCCATGCGTATCCAAATGACCAGAAGTAGTTAGGTTCTGTTGACTCATGGAAATTACCAGTTTGGAGCGGTCCAAGTGTGCCTGGTTCTGTTGGAAGCCCGCGCTGCGCGAGGACGCCAGTTTCATAGTTGAAGTTGTTCTTCCACCAGGTTGAGCGATCATTCAGTTTTGCAATATCTGAGGTAGTAACTGCGACGCTTGGATCTTCAAGAACTTCTTTTGGCAAAGAGTTTAGGAAGACACCCGCTGCGTGGTCAGCTGCATTTGACTCAATGTTGCTGGACGCTGGCTGCCCTGTGTTTATAGCCCCGTTAGGCCTATATCCAAGTTCAAGATATTGCGCAAGGTCAGTTGAACTGGAGTTGTTGTTGCATTTGCTGGTCGGATCAAACACTGATTGTTTCACATATTGAGCCGCAGTCTTCAGGTCGAAGTCCTTAGCACCAAATGCGTATGAACCTGCCAAGGCCGCCAACGCGTTGTCCCCTGCCATTGGTGTTGAGTCATCGCTTCCATCAACCCAGTGTGGGAATGCACCGCATTGCTCAGCGTCAGCCACCAAGGACTGCATGACTTCACTAGCCACGTTCGGCGCAAAAAGCGCTAAGGCTTGGCTTGCGGATCGATACGTGTCCCACATTGAAAGGCCGCTGTAATGAACCTCCGGTGTCCCATTGCTGCCATCTAGGCGGGTGAATGCGTCATCAGCAACGTTCTCAGTCGGCCGTTCCTCGACAAAACCTGCCTGATCGACAGAAGTTTGATACGGCTCTTTTGCTTTCATACTCCGATAATCGCCGTTCACATCCGAATATGTTGTTGGCGATACGAAAACCCGGTAGAGCGCGGTATAGAACTCAGTGAGTTCAGATCTTTGCTCAGCCGTCAGTGACTCAGGGTCGCTGGCACGATCAATTTGCACCGTGTTTAGGCGGGCATTCCAATCAGCGTCCGCAGCCTCTCTTACCTCATCAAAAGAAGAATCTGCATTCTCAGTTTTAAGATTTAGCTTCGCATTTTCAAGGCTTACTGAAGAAATACCAACCCGCATAGTGAGTGTTGGGTCTGCTTCCGTCAGGTCATACTGCAGTAGAGCCGCGCCATTTGTCACCGTGTTTATGGCATCATTTTCAGGTGATTGTGCGCGAAGTCCTTTATCAAACTCCGCGTAGAAATAAACATTTGAGTTGTAATAGGTTCCCCACGGAATACAAAATGCGGGGGCAACGGTCTTACCAGTGAGGACTTTTCCGTCTTCACTGATTTGCAAGTCCACATTTTCGGGGCTGATTCTTCCTCTAGTAGACGTACTGTTACTTGTCCCATTCAGTTTTGTATCAACTGAGTAGTACCCAGAATCCGCATCTGGATAAGTGAAACGAGCCATGCCAGTACGCGTCGTTGACGTGAACTCTGCCCGAACCTTGGGATCTGATCCGCGTGTCACCTCCGTTGAGAAATACCCTGGGGCCACCGACTCATCAGCCGTTTGGAAAGTCGCTGGTCGAGGTATGCCGGTCCCATTTGAGACAGCCGTCGGCGTTGAGGACGGCATCATTCCAACAACGCCAGCACCTGGGCATCCTGGACCGTTTAGGTGCGTGACACTAAAGAAGTTGATTGTGCCTGATGACGCATTTGCACCAATAGTGTATCCACCAGATCCGTTGTAGTTTGACCTTGGCATATCTGGCCCAAAGTTCACCATTCCAAATGGGACTTGCGCACCTGGCGCTATGTTCCCTTGATATCCGCTACTGGAAGGGATTGCCGTCCCAATCAGCGGGTCAACATACTGCGTTAGTTCCAACTCTTGATCGGGGGCAGCCGCGGTTCCCTCAGGAACCGCCACAATAGCGCCTGCAAGGACCAGTGCAGCTCCAGCCGCTAGTGCACTTCCTCGCGCTCTTGATCTTACTTTCGACACAAAGCACTCCTTCGTTGAGCCCTAAGTTGTCACCATCGACAACAAAATCTAGGCTATTAGGCGCTTACTGCCGTGTCAAAGGTTTTTACTATCCTTTTGTTGCGGCTTAGCCAAAAAATCAGGTGCGCTAGTAAACCACAAGACCTTCGTCTGCGAATATCTTCCTTGCAAAAGAAACAGCTTCTTTCGTCGGTGGTTCAGTGTCCGCCAACTTATATTCCATTCCAAGAGTTTCCCACTTGTCACGTCCCATTTGATGAAATGGCAAAACTTCCACCCTGGTACACGTGGAGATACCCGCAGCTAACTTAGCGACTCTCTCAATATTTTGGGGGTCATCAGTCAGGCCAGGAACCAAAACAAACCTCACCCATACCTCAACCCCAGCATCACTAAGGCGCCCCGCGAAATCTAAGGTCGGTGCCAGCTTTGCGCCTGTCGCACGCTCATATGCCATTTCGTCCCCGGACTTGATGTCCAACAAACACAGGTCAAGGTTTTCAAGCATAGCGTCCGTGCAACGCCACCCTAGGTTTCCTGATGTATCTATGGCCGTGTGAATACCGGCAGCCTTCGCGGACTCAAGAAGCCTTGCAACCACGCGTGGTTGCATAAGTGGTTCACCACCCGAAAGTGTTATGCCACCACCAGATCGCCTAAAGATCCCTTGATAACGCATCATGCGGTCAATAAGTTCTGAGGCAGGGACCATTTCGCCCCGCCGCATCTCCATCGTGTCTGGATTATGACAATAAAGGCAGCGCAATGGGCACCCCGAAAAGAACACCGTCATTCGCGTGCCCGGACCATCAACAGCGGTAACAAGTTCCCATGAATGGACTGAAGCCAGCTCACCTAAATGTAAGGCACGAGCCTGTTCAGCGCGCTCAAGGTTGTCTGCAAAATCAAGGCCAGCAAGGCCGCCCCCGCAGGGGCGGGCCACGGCCTGCTCGGCGCGAGCCGGAGCGTATTCTCCGCTCACGCCGTCAGTTGTACGAATCATTTCAGACGCGATCGTGGAACGTCCTGGAAATAACATCCATCTGTTGTTCGCGGGTGAGCCGCACAAAGTTCACGGCATATCCGGAAACACGGATGGTCAGTTGCGGATACTTTTCAGGGTTTTCCATAGCGTCATACAAGGTGTCACGGTTCAAGACGTTCACATTCATGTGGTAGCCCTGCTCTCCCATGTATGAGTCCAGCAGTCCCACCAAGTTTGTTACCTGCTCATTAGCAGTGCGGCCAAGCCCAGAAGGCACAACTGTGTTCGTGAGGGAAATACCATCTTGAGAGTGTTCATAAGGCAGCTTCGCAACAGACAAAGCAGATGCGAGCATTCCATGAGTATCGCGCCCGTTCATCGGGTTTGCGCCAGGAGCAAACGGCTCGCCCTGACGGCGCCCATCTGGCGTGTTTCCTGTGTGCTTGCCGTAAACAACATTTGAGGTGATCGTCAGTACCGACTGCGTCGGAGTCGCGCCCCTATACGTTGGCAGTGAACGAATCTTGTCCATAAATGACTCAACAAGTTCGATAGCAATCGAGTCCACCCGGTCGTCGTCGTTTCCAAATTTTGGAAAATCGCCCTCGACAAGATAGTCAGTTACCAAACCGGTTTCATCGCGAACTGGCACGACCTTCGCGTACTTGATTGCTGACAGAGAGTCAGCAGCCACTGACAGACCAGCAATGCCGCACGCCATAGTTCTAAGAATCTGGGTGTCATGCAACGCCATTTCGATGCGTTCATACGCGTATTTGTCATGCATGTAGTGAATGCAGTTGAGGGCATCAACGTAAGTCTTCGCCAGCCAATCCATGAGCACATCAAACTTTTCACGCACGTCCTCATAGTCAAGAACCTCACCCGTCACAGGTGAAGTAGGTGGCGCGATTTGCACGCCAGAAATTTCATCCCGTCCCCCATTGATCGCATAGAGAAGAGCTTTAGCTAGGTTCACGCGGGCTCCGAAGAACTGCATTTGTTTGCCAATCTCCATGGCAGAAACACAGCAAGCAATGCCAGAATCATCGCCCCAGCTTTCACGCACCAGCGTGTCAGATTCATATTGGATTGCCGAGGTATCAATGGACACTTTCGCACAAAACGCCTTGAAACCCTCCGGCAAAGCATCCGACCAAAGGACAGTGAGGTTTGGTTCTGGCGCTGGTCCCAAGTTGTAAAGGGTTTGCAGCATGCGGAACGAGTTCTTCGTGACCAATGTGCGGCCATCAGAACCGTTGCCACCAATTGTTTCGGTGACCCACGTCGGATCACCTGAGAACAGCTGGTCATACTCTGGGGTGCGCAGGAAACGAACAATGCGCAACTTGATAACAAAGTCGTCAATGATTTCTTGAGCTTCTTGTTCAGTCAGCGTGCCCTCGGCAAGATCACGTTCAAAGAAAATATCAAGGAACGTAGACGTTCGCCCAAGGCTCATTGCAGCCCCGTTTTGTTCTTTCACTGCAGCCAAATACGCAAAGTAAAGCCATTGCACGGCCTCTTTAGCGTTTTGGGCTGGGCGGGAAATATCAAACCCGTAAGAAGCAGCCATCGACTTTAGTTCACCAAGCGCCCTGATTTGCTCAGCAAGTTCTTCACGCAACTGGATAGTCGGTTCAGTGGAAAAGTCAGCGTCCAAAGCTTGCTTATCTGCTTGCTTAGCAGCAACAAGGCGGTCAACGCCGTAAAGTGCAACGCGGCGATAATCACCAATGATGCGGCCGCGGCCATAAGCGTCTGGCAGTCCAGTCACAATATGCGAGCGACGCGCCAAACGCACTGCCTCAGGATAAACATCGAACACACCCGCGTTATGGGTCTTCCGGTAAGTAGTGAATATTTCTTTGATCGTTGGATCAACCTCATAGCCGTATGTCTTCAAGGCACCCTCAACCATGCGCCATCCGCCATTAGGAATCATCGCGCGTTTCAAAGGCGCATCAGTTTGAAGACCAACCACGACGTTGTCATCTTCAGAAATGTAACCCGGACCATGCGAATCGATTCGCCCCGGAATCGCGGTATCAATGTCATAAACACCTTTTTCGCGTTCTTCAGGGAACATTTCGCTGAGAGTTTCCCAAACCCTGGTGGTTCGGTCAGTAGGCCCCTCCAGGAAGTCATCGCCGCCAACATAAGGCGTATAGTTCGCTTGCACGAAATCGCGGACATTTATTTCCCGCTCCCATTCACCAGGAGCAAATCCACGCCAGGATGCATTTTCATTTGAACGAATTTCAGTGGAGGTAGCCACCTTTTCTCCATCCTTCTATTTAGTTTGCAGGTGTTTCCCGCTATGCACTAAAGAATACCGTTTATGGGAAAGAAGGCCTATACATTTTCAAGATGCGGCCAGTCACATACCGGCGTTGATGTGCACAAATGGCGCATGATCGTTACTAACAATACACAGGCGCGGACTTTAGTCCTCTATAATAAAGAGACAAGGCTCTCAGTAGTGAGTCCTATATCTCTAAGTATTTGAGCCCTTTCACTTTGGGCTAAAAACTCTGCAGGAACGCCCATAACTTCGACAGATATTTCTGGCACTAAACGCGCAAGTTGCGCACCTACCCCACCAGTAACGACACCATCTTCAAGGACAATGACCCTCTTATATTCCCGTGCAAGTTGGACAATTCCAGAGTCAACAGGAAGAACCCACCTAGGGTCAACCACGTCAACCCCGCCCACCTGCGTCGCGGCCTCGACAGCCAAATGCGCAAACGGCCCCACAGCGACAATAAGCGACTTCGCCCCAGCGGCCTTCACCAAAAAATCGCCATACTCAGTTGAACTAACTGCCGGCAAATCTGGAGGCAGCGCCCCCTTTGGGTAGCGAACCAATGTTGGGCCAGCCTGCCAACTAACTGCTTCCTTCAAAAGCTCACGCAGCCGCTGACCATCCCGCGGAGCCGCAACTTTCAATCCAGGCACCATCGACGCCAAACTGAGATCCCACATACCGTTATGGCTGGCCCCATCATTGCCAGTAATGCCAGCCCTATCCAAAATGAAAGTCACGGGCGCATGATGCAAACTAACATCCATAAGTAACTGATCAAATGCACGATTCAAGAACGTTGCATAAACAGCAAAAACAGGGTGAGCGCCAGCGAAAGCCATTCCAGCAGCCATGGTCACAGCATGTTGTTCAGCAATCCCAACATCCACCACTCGCTCTGGATACTTATCACTAAGAGGTGCCAAACCAACAGGGGCTTTCATTGCAGCCGTCACCCCAACGATCCTTGAATCAGCCTTTGCAAGACTCACTATTTCCTCGGCAAAAACGGAAGTCCACCCAAACTTCTCAGGCACCACAGGAAGACCAGTTTCAGGATGAATCCTGCCCACAGCGTGAAAATGGTCAGCCTTATTGTCCTCAGCTGGCGTATAGCCACGCCCCTTTTCGGTGATGACATGGACAATAACCGGAGCCCCATAGTTTTTTGCCATGTCCAGGGCTTGCTCTAAAGCCACAATATCGTGCCCCGGAATAGGCCCAACATACTTGTAACCAAGCTCTTCAAACATTGCTTGAGGAACAAAAATGTCCTTCAATCCGGCTTTTAGACCATGCAAAGCGTCAAAAGCCGCGCGCCCTGGTTCACCAAGGCTAAAAAGCGTCTTTTTCCCCCAAGCCAGCGCGCGTTCATAGCCCTCAGAAGTCCTGAGAGTCGAGAGATGATGCGCAACGCCCCCAACAGTTCGGTCATAGGACCTGCCGTTGTCATTCACGACAATAGTGAGTGGCCGGGCAGGCGGCGCCGCTATGTTGTTGAGAGCTTCCCAGGCCATTCCCCCTGTCAAAGCCCCATCACCGATAACAGCGACCACGAAGCCTTCCTGGCCTATTCGCCCCCGTTCACGTTCGATTCCATCGGCCCACGAAAGCGCCGTCGACGCGTGTGAGTTTTCTACCACATCATGGACGGACTCAGCGCGTGACGGGTATCCAGAAAGTCCCCCGCGCCCGCGCAGATTCGAAAAATCCTGACGCCCCGTCAAAAGCTTGTGGACATACGCTTGGTGTCCTGTGTCCCAAATAATGGCATCTTTAGGTGACTCATAAATCCTATGGAGCGCAATCGTCAGTTCGACTACGCCAAGGTTTGGCCCCATATGTCCGCCAGTTTCAGAAACAGCGTTGATGAGGAATGCGCGTATTTCCCGCGAAAGTTTCACCAGCTGCGCTGGGGTAAAACGCCGCAGATCTGAGGGTGACTTTACTTGCGAGAGCAAGTTCTGGGTGTCTCTCACCGGTTGTTGCATAGCTTTGAGTGTAACGGGCATGAGCGTCACCGTTAGACTAATCATGATGGAAGCAGAGAGTTGAGGTCACAATGGATCCACACATCGCCCCCTATGGAGCATGGAGTTCACCTATAACCCCAGAGGATTTCACTTCTAGGTTCGTGATGCTCTCACAGCTTCGGGTAGACGGAAGAGACATTTATTGGGTTGAGTCTCACCCGAAGCGGAAGGGACGCAATGTCCTTCTTCGCCGGTCTGCTCTTGGCCACACAACTGAAGTCCTTCCTCTTCTTGAGGGGTCCCGGCTGCTTCACGTCCAAACACGTGTGCATGAGTTAGGTGGCCGCGCATACGCGGTAAAGAACCAGGTCCTCATAGTTTCTGATGGCCTTGATGATCGGGCATACAAGTTTGACATTAATGATCCGCGCGCCCAGCTGGTTGCACTGACTCCAATGGATAAACGCCGCTATGGCGATTTCCAGATTGATGAGGTGCGGGGTTTGGTTTATGCGATTTGTGAGGATCATTCTGGCGAGGGCGAACCGACTAACACGCTTGTTGCCATTCCGATCGACGGTTCAGCAGCCCGTGATGGTTCAAAGATTCGCACTATTTTTTCTGAAACTGACTTTGTCTCTTCCCCCACACTCTCACCAGATGGGACGAAGCTTGCGTGGCTTACGTGGAATCACCCAGAAATGCCGTGGACGCAGTCGCAGCTTCGCGTTGGTGCCCTTGATTTTGATGGGCAGATTGACCATTCAGTATTACTGGTTGATAAGGATGAGGTGTGTGTTTATGAACCCAGGTGGACTCTAGATGGTGATTTGATTCACGTCGATGATTCGACGGGTTGGGCGAACATGTACCGCACTGAGGGGTTTGGTTGGAAGGAAGGCGAACCCATGGATGCGTGGGCGAATCGTCTTCGAACCCGCGCGTTGCATCCCAGTTCGCAGGCTTTCTCTCAGCCTCATTGGCGCCTTGGACTTCACTCTTATGACAATTTGGACCATGAGCATTTGATTTGTTCTTGGTCAGAAAAAGGCGAACGCCGCATTGGCACCGTTCGTTTGGATAATGGACTTTTAGAAGAATGGAATACCGGTTGGTGGCCAACTGGCAACGTGGCGGCCCATGATGGGCGGGTAGTTTTCTTGGCCGAGGCCGCGCGCAAGTCACAAACGATTGTGACTGTGGAGGGCTCACGGGTGTCACCGATTAGGCCATCTTCTGATCTGGAACTGGATCCTGAAATCATTTCGGTGGCAAAGTCCATCACATGGCCAACAAAGGATGGTAGCGAAGCCCACGGATTCTTCTATCTTCCCCTGAATCCTTCATTCAAAGGCCCTGATAGTGAACGTCCGCCTCTGTTGGTTACGGTTCATGACCGTCCAACCACCGCGTCACATGATGGCCTTGATCCTGCAATACAGTTCTGGACAAGTCGTGGCTTTGCCGTCCTTGACGCGAATCCGCGTGGGTCAACTGGTTTTGGGCGCGAATATAGGGAAGCCTTGAATGGCAAGATTGGTGTCCTTGATGTTTCTGATTGCGTTGACGGCGTTCGGTGGCTTACAGACCAGGGTGTGATTGATAGCAACCGCGTTGCGATCCGCGGTGAGTCGTTTGGTGGCTACGTCGCGTTGTCTGCGGTTGAAACCACTGACACCTTCTCAGCAGCAACATCGTTCTATGGTGTTTCTGATTTGCGAGGCGTGTCGGCGCAAACCCCAAAGTTCCAGGCAAACTACCTCAATATTTTGCTACAAAGTGACGACGAGACTGACCCGATTTGGACAGAGCGTTCCCCTGTCGAACATTTGGGCAGCGTTAATGCGCCTGTCTTACTTTTACAGGGTTTAGATGATCAGTTGGTTCGTCCAGAGCAGACACAGCGTGTTTTTGATGAGCTAGATGCAGCTGAGAAACAGGTTGCACTCGTTGTTTTCCCTGGGGAAGGCCACGGTTTGGTCCGGGCAGAATCCATTGTTCTTGCGTGGCGAACTGAACTTTCCTTTTACGGCGAAATCTGGGGATTAGAAGTGGATCAACCAGTTCCTGTACCAATCGCGAACCGCCAGGCATAATCCGCAAAACGGCAGCAAAATATGCCGGGCACTTGGGAATGAAGCCGCAGACTTCAATCACCATAGTGCCCGGCTATTTAGCGTGGCTGCTAGGCGCGGTCTAGTTGATCTTCCAATGAGAACACAAGCTCAAGGCGTTCCCACGCCTCATCAGGCGCGCCTTCACTTGCGAACAACTTCGACATCTCTTTTTGCCAGCGCGCATTTACCTCAGTTGCAGCAACGCGAGCTTGCGCTTCATCCAAGTCCTCAGACTCCACATACCCGATAAGTAAACCATCAGGTGCAAGGAACAACGAATAGTTGTTCCAACCAGATTGTTTCAACACCTTTAGAAGTTCAGGCCACACGTTTTCGTGTGCTTTCTTGTAAACATCAAGGTTGTTTGGATCAACGCGTCCAAGCAGGCAGTACCGCTTCATTATGCGCCCCAGCTAAGCTGAGCTCCGCCTACCCGCTCATCGGCTATCTTTGCCAAATACCCTGAATCCAGGAAGGCCTTCATTGGGTCACCAGGCAATCCGCGGGTTTCACGCCAAGCAGCTAGATCAGCGCGAACATCCGTGTTGAATGCATCCATGAGTACTGCGTGTCCGCCAAGAACGTCACCATCCTTTTCAGCAGCGGCCAAAGCATCCCGGTCCACCAGCAGTGCCTTTGCAGTTTGTTCCTGAACATTTAGGACTGAGCGAATTTGCCCTGGAATCTTCGCCTCTATGTTGTGGCACTGGTCAAGCATGAATGCCACATCAGAGTCATCGCCATAGCCTCCACCTACGATTACCTCACAAAGAATGCGGAACAACTGGAAGGGATCAGCAGCGCCCACAATAAGGTCATCGTCTGCATAGAATCTTGAGTTGAAATCGAAGGCACCCAGTTTCCCAAGACGCAGAAGCTGCATAACAATGAACTCAATGTTTGTTCCAGGAGCGTGATGTCCTGTATCAAGACATACCATTGCTTTCTCACCAAGGGCTGAAACTTGGGTGTAAGCCGTCCCCCAATCTGGAACATCTGTGTGGTAGAAGGCAGGCTCAAAGAACTTGTATTCAAGCACCATACGTTGGTCTTCACCAAGCGCGTCATAAATTACTTGAAGAGATTCAGCAAGGCGATCTTGCCGTCCACGAATACTTCCTTGACCTGGATAGTTGGTACCATCCGCAAGCCAGATCTTCAAATCTTGCGAGCCAGTCTTATGCATAATATCTATGCAATCCAGGTGATGGTCAATGGCCATCTGGCGGATTTTTGGATCAATATGTGTAAGACTGCCGAATTTGTATTGTTCATCCTGGAACGTATTTGAGTTCACCGTTCCAAGACGCACTCCAAGATCCTCGGCATACTTCGCCAAGGCAACATAATCATCATGTTTGTCCCAGGGAATATGGAGCGCTACGACTGGCGCCAACCCCGTGTACTTGTTTACTTGCGCGGCATCAGCGATTTTTTCTTCTATAGTGCGGGGCGCTCCAGGAGCACCAAACACCCTAAATCGCGTGCCAGAGTTTCCAAATGCCCAAGACGGCAATTCGATCTTTTGCTGTGCCAATTTGTCGGTAATGCCAGAAAAGGCAGTCATTTCATTTTTCCTTGATCGATACTAGTAGGTTGTTGGGTCTGGCCACAGATCATGGCCAGACCCAACAGACGACTACAACCTAGAAGTCGAAGTCGTCGATATTATCTTTGTTGAAGCGGTAGGGGTCGCCCAAAAGGACAACACCGTCGGCTCCGACTTCATACTCACCAAGATCACCAGCAGTGAACTTGTCACCTTCTGCGCCAGTGATGTCGCCCTTCATAAGCGCATCAGCCGCGTAGGCAGATAGGTAACCGAGTTCTTCTGGATTCCATAGAGCAAACTCTGTAACAGTTCCATCTTCAACGTACTCACGCATCTGATTTGGGGTTCCAAGTCCAGTGAGGACAACCTTGCCCTTGTAGTCAGATGTTGAGAGGTAACGTGCGGCCGCCGCAATTCCCACAGTGGTGGGGCAAACAATGCCCTTCAAGTCTGGGTATGTCTGAAGCAAACCGGCTGTCTTGTCAAACGAAAGCTGGTCATCGTCGTCACCATATACGACCTCGACAAGTTCAATATCTGGATGACTGGCTTCAAGCTCTGCCTTCATCTCATCAATCCACTCATTCTGATTTGTCGCATTCGCGGCGGCAGACAAAATGGCAATCTGGCCCTTGTCCCCAATACCGTCAGCAACCATGTCCACCTGTGCCTTGCCAATACCGGCAGCATCAGCCTGGTTCACAAAAATGTCACGGCATTCCACATTCGTATCTGAATCGAAAGTGACAACCTTTATTCCTGCGTCTCTTGCTTCTACAAGCGCATCACAAATCGCAGCCTTATCGTTTGCCGAAACCAGCAACGACCCTACACCCTGCTGCGTTGCAGTGTTGATGTAACTCACCTGAGAGTCCGCTGTTGCTTCAGCTGGGCCTACCTCTTCAACGCTTGACCCAAACGCTTCTGTTGCAGACTGGATGCCCTTATAGCTGGCATCGAAATATGGGTTACCAAGGTTTTTCGGCAGGAAGGTAATGGATGTGTTTCCATTCGCGGCTCCGCCGCCGTCATCCGTACCCGGTTCGGTTGTTTCCTCAGCTGGCGTTGCACCACTTTCCTCAGCAGGCGTGTCTCCGTTAGAACAACCTGCCAAAGCCGCCACAGATAGCGCCGCGCTGGCAACTATGGCCGCGAAACGTTTAGTTCCTAGCTTCATTACTGGTTCCTTTCATTTTTTCCACACGATATTAATGCGTGTGAAGTCCTTTTATTCTTCTATTTTTGCTGCTTCCGACTTAGCTTTTGCCTGCAATCTTCGTTTTTGAATCCAAAGACCAATACTGCCAACTGTCACTGAAAGAACAAGCAGTAGACCCGTGACAATACTGATGACATCCGAAGTGATTGAGTGCAGCCGCAAAGTTTGTGCCAAAACGCCAATCAAAAGTACACCCACCACGGAACCTGCCATGGCCCCAAAGCCGCCAAACACAGACACGCCACCTAAAACAACAGCAGCAATGACTTGAAGTTCAAGCCCCATCCCCGTGTCTGCGCGGGCACTGGTGTATCGAAGCGAAAAGTATATTCCCGCAAGCGCTGCCACAAAACCTGACACTACAAAGAGAATAAGTCTTGTGCGTCCGACATTGATTCCTGAAAAAGCTGCGGCTTCTTTTGAAAGACCAATCGTGTAAATGCTTCTGCCAAATGGTGTGAAATGAAGAATGATCGTAAAAATCGCGAACATTATGATCAACAAGATGACAACTAGTGGGATGCCGGTACTTCCGATAGTTCCTGTAGCTAGGTCCTTCCACGACTTCGGGAAATCAGTGAAAGCAAGTGTGCCTAACATTCCTTTACCAAGACCCCTGTAGAGGGCCATGGTTCCGATTGTGACTGCAAGGGCTGGAAGTCCGATCTTTGTTACTAGAAGGCCGTTGAATGCGCCGCCAAGTATTCCCACGAATAACGCTGCGATTGCCGCTAGTTCAAAGGGAACGCCGTTTACCATCAGTAATCCAGTGGTTGCAGCGGATAGGCCGACCATTGATCCAACAGACAGATCGATATCGCCAGTGATCATGATCATGGTCATGGGGAAAGCCATCATCATGATAGCTGCGTAGTCTAGTAGTAGGTATGTGACAGTCTTTGTGCTCACGAACATTGGGGTTGTAATGATTGCAACAACAATCACCAAAAGTAACAACCCAAATATGACGACCTCGCGTCTACTAATAAGGCGTTTCCATGCCGGGGCGCCGTAGGCAAGGTATTCTTCCGCCTGAAGTGTCTGCATATTATCGACGATCATCAGTGCTTCCCCTCATGTCTTTGAGCTATCAGTCGCTTGGACTGTCTGACTGCAAGTACCCGGTCAAGGACGATTGCCCCCACAATCAGCGCACCGACGAATGCTTGTTGCCAGAAATCTGGAATATGGATAACAGGAAGTGCCCTGGTGATGGTAGCTAGCAGCAGCGCTCCAAATGCTGCGCCAAGTACGGTTCCGCTGCCGCCCACTATTGCTACGCCGCCAATCACGGCTGCACCAACGGCTTCTAGCTCAAATCCAGAGCCTACCTGTGAGGATATGGTTCCGTATCTAGCGGCATACATGACCCCTGCAAGACCTGCCATTGACCCAGATACGACGAAAGACATGAATATTCTTCGCCTTGATGGCAATCCGTAAAGCTCTGCGGCGGCAGGATCAGATCCAACGGCGTAGAACTCACGGCCTCCACGGGTGTTAGCCATGTACCAGGCAACAAGTGCGAGGATGGCTACGGCGACAATCGTCAAGACTGGTATAGACAAAATCTGCTTAGTTCCAAGAGCCAATAGGCCTTTGGGAAGTTCGCCGGCATTGATTCGGTTACTTCCTGTCCACATGACGTTTATGCCACGGAAAATGTAGAGGGTACCAAGAGTAATGACCATGCCGGGCACCCGGCCAAAAGCGACTAGTGCGCCATTTACACATCCAAGCAACGCACCAAAAGTAATTCCTATTAGGAACCCTACGATCACTGGCAATTCTGGAACAGCTAAAAATACTGTCCCAATAAGGTAAGCGGTTAGTCCCATTACTGAGCCAACGGATAAGTCGACATTGCGGCTGATGATAACGATGGCCTCGCCAACCGCAATTACTAACAAAATAGATGGCGTTACAAGGAGGTCACGCCAGCCATCCTTACTCATGAGGAAGGCAGGATTCATGAAAGTTGTTGCCCCAACAAGAATGATGAATACCAGCAATATTGCGGCCTCACGGGAGATGAAGAAATTGCCTACTCCCCGCACAAACGAAGGGGTCGATTTTCGGACGGCTACAGTCGTCATTGGTTCGTCCTTTCTACCAGTACGTCTGAGGCAGAGTGAGTAGCTGCGAACATCACAGTTTCGGGCGTTGCTTCCGCCCGTGAAAGCTCTGCAGTGATCTCACCTTCACGCATTACTAGGACCCGATCAGCCATGCCTAGAACTTCGGGAAGTTCCGACGAAATCATGACGATGGCGCGCCCCTGGCCTGCCAGTTTTGACATAATCCTGTGAACTTCAGACTTTGTTCCAACATCAATCCCGCGTGTTGGTTCATCAATGATCAACACTTCTGGATCTGTCGCCAGCCATTTTGCTAGTACTACTTTTTGTTGGTTTCCCCCAGAAAGAGTCCCAGCAGCGGCATCAAGGGAAGCGGTTTTGACTTTCAGATTACTTGCCCAAATCTGTGCCGAAGCATTTTCTGCCGCGGCCGTAATAAGGCCGCCCGTTGTGAGGTTTTTTCTGATGGCATCAGCGGCATTGCTGGCAACAGAGGATTCCATGACTAAACCTTGTTTACGCCTGTCTTCGGGCACGAGCGCGATTCCGGCTGCCATCGCTATTCTTGGGTCGCCCTTGGGTAGGGTCCGCCCTTTCATACACACGGAGCCTTCGGTATAACCATCGACACCAAAAATGGCTCTAGCCACTTCGCTTCGTCCTGCCCCAACCAAGCCAGCTAATGCAACAATCTCGCCAGCGCAAACCTGGAATGAGACATCTTCAAAGTTTCCGGGTGAAGTCAGGCCTTCTACTTCCAAGACGACGTCGCCGATTGGCACTTCTTCTTTTGGAAACAGGTCTGAAACATCGCGTCCAACCATTTGCCGGATAATTTCCGCTTCAGTTGTATTTGCGATTTTCTCAGTAGAAATGTAAGAGCCATCCCTCATTACGGTCACGGTGTCACATAAATCGAAGACTTCATTGAACCTATGGGAGATAAACATGAGCGCACGACCTTCATCGCGAAGACTGCGAGCGATTTGAAAGAGCCGTTCAACTTCCACACCTGACAGGGCTGCCGTCGGTTCGTCCATGATCAAGGCCTTGGCATCAAGTGAGACGGCTTTCGCTATTTCTATGATCTGCTGATCCGCGATTGATAAGCCTTCTGCTGGGCGATCCGGGTCAATATCGACGCCAAGTCTGCTCATAAGCTCCATTACTTCGCGGCGCATCTGGCCTTTGTCGATTCGCCCGAAAAGTCCTCTAGGTTGGCGCCCCATGAACACGTTTTCAGTCACAGACAGGTCTGGAAAAAGCGTTGGTTCCTGGTAGATTACAGCGATTCCAGCGGCCTTTGCGTCTGCGGTTGTCCGAAAGTCGACCGGTGATCCTTCCATTTCGAAAATGCCAGAATCACGATCATAGAGCCCTGCAATAATCTTAACGAGCGTCGATTTACCTGCACCGTTTTCACCTACAAGCGCATGTATGGAGCCGGGCATCAGTTCTATTTGACCGTCGCGAAGTGCAATCACCTGCCCGAACCTCTTTGACACCCCCTTGAGATGCAATGTCGGGACTTGAGCATCATTATTCATCGGGCCTCCCTGCCGCGATTGAAACGTTTTATCGTGTGAACGAGATTACGTTCTTTGTGAGGGGTATGTCAACTCCATAAAGTTGCGAGTTGGTTACGAATCTACCGAAGTCGAAACTCTGGCGATCAACTCTGGCACAAATCTAACTGCCTGATGCTCATGATCTTTACCGTCTGCAAGATCATCTATTTCATTCATCAATAGTTCGGCTGCCCGTTTACCCATTTCATGGCGCGGCTGACGAATCGAAGAAAGCGGAACTGCTGCGCTAGCAGCAAACTCGATATCGTCATATCCAATAATTGCAATGTCTTGTGGAACCGCTAACCCTTCTGCAACAAACACCTGCAAAAGACCAATCGCAATCAAATCATTCGCAGCAAAAACGGCAGTTGGCCGGTCCTTTGGCGACATACGGACAATCTGCGCTGCAGCCGTTTTTCCTTCTTCAACGTTCAGGTCTGCACGTTCAAGCACCA
>DAIOFF010000026.1:0-18551 GCA_036745855.1 Scrofimicrobium sp.
AATAGCTTTGTATTCAATTAATCTTCGAATCATGGGTGTTTCCAACTTATCTTTGCTTAGGGAAAAGACTCTTTTTTCTCCGCTAAGAGACAATCAGCTGCTTGGTACGTGGTTTAGTGTTGGGATACTTCTGATCTGTGCCCTTGTGGTTTTGGTTTTAGTGATTTGGTTCTTGCATACTAATGTGGGTCTAGCCATGCGGGCTACTGGGGATAACGCAGAAATGATCAGTTCTTTTGGCGCATCCACAGATTTTATGAAAATACTTGGCCTTGCCCTGTCAAATGGAATGGTGGCTACGTCAGGCGCTCTAGTGGCACAGTTTCAAGGTTTTGCCGACGTTGGTACGGGAGTCGGCATGATTGTTGCGGGTTTGGCCTCAGTAATAATCGGTCAGGCAATCTTGGGACGAAGCACCATTTTTACCGCTGCAACTGCGGTCGTAGTTGGTGCGGTTCTATACAGGCTAGTCATTGCTGGCGCACTAGCCATAGGGCTTAATCCTAATGATTTGAAGCTGATCTCTGCGGTCATCGTTGTGATTGCTTTGCTTTTGCCACAAGTGAAAATCTTCAAGAGGGTGCCGAAGCAATACCGCCCTAATCAAAGTGATACTGCTAATGATGCTACCGAAGATACCAGTGGAAATTCGATTGCACTTAAGTCCGCTGTGAAGGAGATCTAATGCTGCGTATAGAGGCGGTATCGAAAACATTTTTCCCAGGCACAGCAAGTGAGCGCAGGGCGCTAGATGACGTGAACCTACACTTGAAGGAGAGAGATTTTGTTACAGTCATTGGCTCAAATGGCGCAGGAAAATCTACTCTTTTGAATGTGGTGGCTGGATCGATTAAACCCGACTCCGGAAAGATTGAAATTGCAGGCGCTGATGTGACGCGCCTTGATGACCACAAGCGGGCGGCATACGTAGGGCGGGTTTTTCAAAATCCGTCTGCTGGGACTGCACCTCATCTGACTATTGCTGAAAACCTTGCAATTGCCAGCCTAAGGGGTAGGCGTCGTTCACTGGGGTTAGCGGTGACGAACACGACACGATATGGTTTTCGCCAGGACTTGAGGATGCTGGAGCAAGGCCTAGAGAATCGCTTGAATGATTGGGTGGGGCTGCTGTCTGGTGGTCAGCGTCAATCTTTGTCTCTTTTGATGGCAACGTTTACTCAGCCAAAAATACTTCTTCTTGATGAGCATACGGCGGCCCTTGATCCTCAGCGCGCCGCCCTCGTAACTAGATTGACCAAGGAGTTAGTGAAACTTAACCATCTGACGACAATGATGGTGACACACAACATGGAACAGGCCTTAAGCTTGGGAAATCGTCTGATCATGATGCATGCGGGGCGAATAATTCTGGATGTGGAAGGTAAGGAGAAGTCTTCCATGAAAGTCCCTGATCTGTTGAAGGCTTTCGAAGAGCTTCATGAGGGCGGGCTTTCAGATAAAGCGCTTCTTCAGTAGCCACAGTTAATAAGTATTTAGATCATTATTGGCCACGTATTCAGATAGCGTGTCGGTTTCAAAGGCGTTAGCTAGTGTTTCCAAACGTTCTTCATCTAGTTCAACAATCGATTGGCCGTCGTCAGAGGTTCCAATGCCAGCAGTTGGCACAGTGAATGAAACAATGCCATTTGCGTTCATGCTGCGAAGGGAAAAGGCCAGCGATAATAGATAGTCGGATGTTATTCCAGAATCAGTTGTGACATGGGGGCTAATAGCGGCAACTACTTGTTGTATTCTGCCCGGATTGGCTAGTGTATTTGCGCTCAAGATTTCCCTGAAGACGGCTTCTAAGAAGATTTGTTGGTTTCTGGCACGTTGGTAGTCACCATCAATGAACGAATAGCGTTCACGGACAAACTGAAGGGCTTCTTCGCCATTTAGTTTGATGTCACCGATTTCGAAGTGTTTCACAGGGGTGTCACCGTTTGTGATTTCAAAGTCAACCTCGTTCTTTACAGTTACGCCGCCAAGGGCGTCAGTCACATCTTTGAAACCTGCAAAGTCGATCATCATCACATGGTCAATCTTGGTGGACAGGTATGACTCGACTGTGTCTACGGCAAGGGGGAGACCTCCGTATGAAAAGGACGCGTTTATTTTTGCGTACCCGTATCCATCCATGTAGACCCAAGAATCGCGAAGGAAAGAGACAATATAAACTCCCTTCCGGTCTTTCGGAACGCGCATGATCATCATTGTGTCTGAGCGGGCATCGTCTACGCTTCCACGTGAGTCTGAGCCCAGTAACAAAATTGTTTGAGCGCCTTCTAAATCTGCTGGATTTTGGTCATCTGGACCTGATTGGGGGAAATATTCAGAGGGGATCACTTTCTTCGTCTTGTTGATTGTCTCTGCAATTCGATTCGTGTACTCAGTTACGGCTATCGCACCAGAAGTGACTACGCAGCAAACCAGTAGCGCTGCCCACCCTGCGATGGCTACCGACAGCCGTTTTCTTGGATTACGAACCCCATGCCGAATATTTGTCACCTGACCAGCCATTTCTTTGTAACGATTTGGTAACAAACACTGTAGCAAGTTGTCTGCTGATTTTGTATACGGCGGGTGTTATTGGCCAGGATCTGAGAAAAGGAGAATTTCAGCTGGAAGATCTAAACGTGAACACATGACTTCAATAGATTGCAAGCTGAGATTGCGTTCACCGCGTTCTACACCACCAACATACGTGCGGTGTACATCAAGTAAGTCTGCAAATTCTTCTTGACTGAGGCCCAAGTGTTTACGGTGTTGACGTAGGTTCCTTCCAAATACCTTCTGTAAGTCGCCTACCGTCACAACCAATATTCTTCGGCCGTGACACCGCCGAGTCTACAGACTTATAAGTAGCATTCGAGTATTTATTTGGAAATGCTGCGATTGGCTCTTCCGCGCCTGTGGGCCTTCAGGCCTAAGCGAATAGTGAAGCCGATGAGCGTGGCCACCACCGCCCATGGAAGTATCGTGACTACCGCGTAGCCCATTGTTTCAGCGGACTGAAGAAATGCGCCCCACAACCCTTCCGGTGAGCTTGGCGAACTGTAATCGGGGCTATGGAAAGTCACTTTCAGCGTAGACATTGATACCTGGTCATTTAGATAATTGAGTTGGGATTGCAGACTTTCAAGTTCGGCTTGTCTGTTAGTCAATTCCGCCTCGGAACTAATGACGGCTTCAGTACTACCTGCTTCTTCAATGAGCTCTTCAAGGCGTTTTGCCGAAGCCTGAAGCGCAGTTTTGCGTCCTTCCAAATCAGATACTTGAAGGCCAACGTCTTCGGATTCGGTGCTTTGGTATTCTATTTCTCCAAGTTCGCCAAGCTGCGCCACGGTTTCATCAAACTTATCTGCGGGAACCCTGGCAGTTAAGGAACCCACTTGCTGGCCGTCCACGGTCTCTTGATTGGATTTCTCTATTCGGCCACCAACCGATTTCACGTGCTCCGCAAGGGAGGCCATTGCAGCGTCTGGCTTGTCAGTTACGACGGACGCATCACCGGTTGTGACCAGCATAGATGTGAAGCTAGAGAGGTTTCCTTTAGATTCCTCTGCCCACTGCTCATCTGCTGGGGCCTCACCCTTCCCTAAGTCCGCATCTTGCTGCTCTGATTCTGCGTAAGAATCGGCATTCGGTTCAACGTTAATCGTTTCCGCTGACTTACCGCTGCATCCAGCAATCGAAAGTGAGACAGAAAGCGCCAAGATAGCCATGAGAGCCTTTTTCATGTCTCCACATTAGCGTAATCTTTACAATTGGTAGGCAGTTTGGTGCGTTTACTCCTGATCGAAGTCTTTCGAACGAATAATCGTCTCAATGGCTTTCGTTGCAGAATGTGAAAGCTGTTCTTTGACTTTTCGCCGCATTACTTTGCCAATCGGGTTTCGGGGCAACTCTGTGAGGAAAGCGATTTTTCGGGGCAACGCGTAGTGCGCAAGAGCCTCTTCAGCCCACGCGCGCACATCATCCAAAGTTATGGCGGGACTACCTTCTTCCAGAATGAGCGCAGCCGTTACCTCCTCATGATTATCGCTGCCTGGCGTGCCTACAACAGCAACGTCAGCAACGCCCGGCATGGTCCTAATGGCGGCCTCGACCTGAGAAGGATACACATTGAAGCCACCTGAAAGGATCAGTTCTTTCTTTCGATCTGCAAGATCTATATATCCGTTATGGTTTATACCAATATCGCCAGTTCTAAACCAACCGTCTTTAGTGAACACACGTGCGGTTTCTTCAGGCGCATCCAAGTATCCAGAAAAGACCTGTGGGCCTTTTACTAAAATTTCACCTGGTTCCCCGTCCTTCACATCAATGTCAGGATTTTCGAGGTCGGCTAGGCGAAGCTTCGTTGACGGAAATGGCATCCCTAGAGTGCCAAGCCTTCGATTCTTAGAAAACGCTGAGCCACAAAGGACCGGTGAAGTCTCTGAAAGCCCATATCCCTCAATAATGATTTGCCCTGTTGTCCTTTCCCACAGCTGAGCTATAGAATCCGACAGCGCCATAGCCCCGGCTACCGAGTACCGTATTGATGTTATGTCTGTATCCGTGCGGAGTGCTTCTTTCGCTATCTTCTCAAACATAGGGGGTACCCCCACAAAGAACGTGACGTTCCTGCGCCTGTGGGCATCTAGGGCCATCTCAGGATCGAACTTTGGAAGGACGATTTGGGTTGCCGCTTTACGTACCACCGCACACAGGAAAAATGTGAGACCAAATGCGTGGAAGTAGGGAAGAAGACTGAAACAAGTCTCTGCGCCCTCGTGAAGCTCAAATACCCAGAACATGCATTGGTTGACGTTCGTACCAATGTTTTTGTGAGTAAGTGGCACTGACTTTGGGACGCCATTAGTTCCGCCAGTGTGCAAAATGACAGCCCGATCGTCCCCTTTCGGGCGCGGGAAAGTTGGAGAAATCGGTGAAGCTGATTGAACTTCTTTGTCCCATGAACGCATTCCACTTGGAACGTCGCTACGAAGTTGCTCCCGCTTTTCACGGGCCATACGCACAGGGAGGTTTAAAAGCATTCGTTGAGAGCGGGGAAACTTGGCAGAAATATCTACGGCAAAAACCGTCTCTAATCCTGTGTCTCCATCAAGTGGGCATGCTTCCACTGACTTTTCCCAAACTACTGCCACCTTTGCTTTGTGCCGCGCAAACTGCCCCTGAAGTTCGCCAGCAGGCGCTAGCGGATTATGTTCCGCCGCAACCGCACCTATTCGCATGCATGCATAAAAGGCGACAAAGGCTTGAGGGCAGTTAGGAAGGATGATTGCGACGGTGTCGCCTGCTTTGACCCCGGCACTAACCAGTAAAGACGCTGCGCATTTCGTTTGCTCAAGCACCTCTTTGTAAGTGATTTCTGCCCCAAAATAGTCAATCGCAATTCGGTTTGGATAGTTCTTTGCGGCATCTTCAAGAAGTAAAAACAGCGAATCTTCCCAAATCGGTACTGTAAAGGGCACGCCCGGTTCGTATCGATCATGCGCTTGATTAACTATGTTCATGCGTTTCCTTCGATATGGTGACAACGTCAAGGATAGCTTCGGGCCAGCTAAAGTTTGGCATATGGGATTTGCTAAAACACTATCTGGACTATATTTCCGGTTGACTGGTTGGAAGTTTGTTGTTGATTGTCCGATTCCAAATGGGGGAGTTCTGGTTGGGGCACCACACACGTCCAACTGGGATTGGGCATTGATGATGGCAATTGCAGCGCAGACTGGCATGAAGCTTCGCTGGCTTGGAAAGAAAAGTCTGTTCACCCCGCCACTTGGGCCGATTTTGCGAGGTTTTGGGGGAGTCCCAGTTGATCGCGGGAATAGCCACGGTTTGGTGGAAGACATGGCCCAAACGCTTCGTGACACGCCTGGATTGTTTATTGCTATTACCCCTGAGGGGACCCGTTCGGGGGCGAAATACTGGAAGTCAGGTTTTTATCGGATTGCCGAGGCCGCAGGGGCTCCTTTGGTTCTTTGTTATGTAGATTCAAAGACGCGTACTACGGGTCTTGGGGAAACATTTATGCCGTCAGGGAACGTGGGGGAAGATATGGATCGTATTCGTTCTTTCTATGCGGGCAAGGTTGGCATTAAGCCGGGGCGGACAATGGAGCCTCGCTTGCGGGAAGAGGATTCGTAAATCCGGCCGTTTCAAGGAATGCTTTGATCATTTTTGGTCCAGTCATACTAAATCCGAAGGATCTGAGGATCCGGGAAAGTTTTTCTGGGCCTTTTGTGGATTCTGTTTTGACTAGGTCAACGAGGCCGCCTGTTGGTCGCAAAGCTATCGTGGCTTTGGCGTTTTGGATGACGGCGGCCGTTTTCCTCAAGTTCTTGATGGGGGAAATAGCGGTTGTACTTCCGGGGTTGAGCGCAGCGACTTTGTCAGGGTCGAAATTGCAGAAAGTTTGGCGCAATGCGTTCCTGTGTTTGAGTACGGTGTGCCAGGTGAGTCCGCATTGGAATGTTAGTAGGCAGAGTGCTTCGAATATTTCTTGTTCGCTGGTTACCTGGTTTCCCCACTCATTATCGAAGTAGTCTTTTGTTAGGTCGCTTGCTTCGGCCCATGCTGGTCGTAAAGTCATTTTGTCCTCGTTTAGAAGTTTTATGGGAAAGACTAGATAAAGTTTTGGAAAAATGGTTATCCATGTGGCCTATGTTGGGGATAACCCAGGTGGCGCAGTCTGTGGATAGTTTCTTGACCAAGTGAGTGCAAGATCCGGTAGCGTGGAGTTGTGATTACGTTAAACGATGGAAACAAGATTCCGGCAATAGGTTTTGGTACGTATCCAATTCGCGGCAATGATGCTGTGATCCAGGTGGGTAGTGCAATAGGTATTGGCTACCGGCTTATTGATACTGCTTTTAATTATGACAACGAGGCCGGCGTTGGACGGGCAGTCAACTTATCGGATGTGCCACGCGAAGATCTGTTTGTGACTTCAAAACTTCCAGGACGGTTTCATCAGCGTCCAAGCGCCGATGCAGCTATTTTGGAGTCCTTGTGGCGCTTGGGGTTAGATCAAATAGATCTTTACCTTATCCATTGGCCCAATCCGATTCAGAACCATTATGTTGAAGCTTGGCGTGCACTGATTGATGCCAGGGAGGCAGGCATAGTGGAATCAATTGGTGTTTCGAACTTCACTGTCCCGCAGCTTGAGCGCTTACAAAAAGAAACTGGAGTTTTGCCTGCGGTGAATCAGATTGAGTGCCACCCTTATCATCCTCAAGTTGAGCTTGTTACGGCGATGCATGAAATGGGGATTGTGCCTGAGGCTTGGCGTCCACTTGGGAAACGAACAAATGTTACTAGTGAGCCTGAGATTGTGAAGATTGCGGCGAAGTATGGGGTTAGTCCGTCCCGCGTTGTTCTTCGCTGGCATATTCAGCGTGGACTTGTCCCAATTCCAAAAGCCTCAGATCCTAGACATCAAGCAGAAAATATTGATGTTTTTGGATTTGAACTGGATCAAAACGAAATGGAAGCGATTACTGGCCTTGGCAATATCGGTGGACCTTGGTCTAATAGCGACCCGAATGAACATGAGGAGATGTGATGTCTGAGATGGAGATTCATAGGCCTGAGGACGAAACAAATCAGCCTAAAGGTGAAGAGACATTCCATATAAGTGGTGAAGAGCTTTTAGCTAAAGTAAAAGAGCTGCTTAATGAAGGCAATGTTCGCCGAATCATTTTGTCCCGTGAGGGCAAAACTTTGATGGAGATGCCTGTGAATGTTGGGGCTGCTGGCTTGGCTGTTGCCGCTGTCATTTCACCTGTTCTTGTTGCTGTTGGGGCTATTGCTGCGGTTGTCAGTCAGGTTGAGCTAACAGTCATCAGGGATTAGGTTAGGCTTTCGCCTTTTTTCTCAGGTAGCCAAATACAAGCTAGCGCTGCCGTCACAAACGCTAATGCGAATACAACAAATAGCACGCCTTTTGTTGTCCCTGCAAGTATTGCCGTGACAATGAAAGGCGCAACTATTGATGCCACGCGTCCAAAACCTGCTGCGGCACCTGCGCCTGATGCGCGCAAGACTGTTGGGTAAATTTCGGGGGTTAGTGCATAAAGGGCTCCCCAGGCACCAAGGTTAAAAAATGACAGCATACATCCGGCAGCGATAATCCAGGCGTCTGTGGTCGCAATCCCAAAGAGGACGGCTGAGAGCGCGGAACCGACCAGGAATGTGGCTAGAGTTGGCCGTCGTCCCCATCTATCTATTAGGAATGCGGCTGCAGCGTATCCAGGTAGTTGAGCGAGGGTGATTATGAGGGTGAATCCAAATGATTGCACCAGACTGTGGCCGTCTGCGACAAGGATTGATGGAATCCATATGAAGGCACCGTAGTACGCGAAGTTCACCATGAACCAAGTAGTCCATATGGCTATGGTTCGGCTGGCAAGGCCTTTGGCGAAGATTCCCCTGCGGGGGCGCTCAGTTTCTTGAGCACCGTTTCGCACGTTTGAACGGCTTTCGCTGGCTTTGGATTCTTGGCGCGCAGATACTTCGAATGCTTGAACAATAGATTCTGCTTGTTCTACTTTGCCGCGCTTTAGTAGGTAGCGAACAGATTCCGGCATTGATGAGCGCAAATATACGGCGTATAGCGCGGGCAATGCGCCTATTGCAAATGCCCAGCGCCAACCGTTATCCCCAAGTGGCACAACGTAGAATCCTATGATCGCTGAAAGCGTCCAGCCTAGAGCCCAAAATGCTTCTAACCAAACAACTATTGAACCGCGAACTTTTTTGGGGGAAAGCTCAGAAACTAAGGTAGAGGCCACGGGTAGTTCTGCGCCAAGTCCGAGTCCGACGAATATGCGAAGGATGATTAGGGTCATCACGCCCCCAGAAAATGCTGACGCTCCTGTTGCGATGCCGTAGATGATCAGGGTGATGGTGAAGACGCTTTTTCGGCCGAAGCGGTCGGCTAGTCTGCCGCCAAGTGAAGCTCCGATTGCCATGCCAATGAAGCCAGCTGAGACAATCCACGATTTCTGGATGGGTGTAAGGTCCCATTGTCCTGCCAGGACCGCGATGATGTAGGTGATCAGTCCAACGTCCATGGCATCAAATGCCCAGCCGATCCCGGAAGCCCCCAGTAAACGTCTGTGTCTTTTGGTGAATGGAAGGTGGTCTAAGCGATTTGTTAGGTCATCTTCAATAGCAGGTGTGTTGGTGGTCATTGAATCCCCTTATGCTGTTGGTATAAGAATATCTGCTTATGGTCATTTCGACTATAAGTCTCACGAGGTCTAATATGAACTATTTCACTCCAGGTGCCAATGTCTCTGAGAGACAAACATTGCCGCCGCCCGTAGCGGTATCAACTGTGATCTTTGCCATTCGTGACCGCAAACTTTCACTGCCCCTCGTAAAAAGGATCAAAAAACCATTTATGGGGGACTGGGCTCTTCCTGGGGGACCCGTGACCTGGGAGGAATCTCTCACTGATGTTGCGCGGCGGGCACTCAAGGAAACAACAGGACTAATGCCGCGCTACCTTGAACAGCTCTACACGTTTGGTGAGTTAGAGCGCAGCCGTGCGGAAAGAATAATCTCAATTGTTTACTGGGCCCAGCTTGACGCGGTTGAAGTGGAACAGGCTTTAGAAAATGTGCAATGGTTTGAAGTAAGAGCCCTACCATCAATGGCTTTTGATCACACCAAAATCGTTGAATATGCAGTCCAAAGGCTGCAATCCAAAGTCAACCTAGCGGCAGGATTCCTTGACGGAGCATTCACACTTGGCGAACTTCGGGAAGTTTATGAAGCTATTCTGAGCAGACGCTTAGACGCCCCCAACTTTAGGCGGCGCATTTTGGCATCAGGAATGGTTGAAGAAACCGGAGCAACGGAGCGAAATAGTGCACACCGTCCAGCAAAACTTTACAAAGTGAAAACCAGAGCGCAAAACCCAATAGGCTAGTAATGGGCCGGGTCAACAGGGTTTGGTCGGCCAGCCACAAACCATGCGCAGCGCTCAGGCTCCACATTCGTGCCACTAGAAGATGAATCCAAGAAACCTCCGGAATAAACAAGAGGAACATGTTGTGGGGGCACTACTACTTCCCTGGCTGAAGTATTCAAAACAACTAGCAAGGGGCCTGACAAATGTACGGCAATCCCAGGGGGAGCCCAAGATAGACCCTCAATGAATGCAAGGGACGCTGAGCCAAGTTCATAGTCTTGGCGCAAATGCAAAATACTAGCCGTAAGCCCGCGAAGGAACATTTCTCCGGGGGTCTCACCAAGGCCAAGGCGCAACCTGGGTTTCCCAAATCCCGCAAGGTGCACTGAACCACCACAACTCAAATACGGCAAATACACTGCGCCTGGCAGCGAAGCCGAATATGCAACCATTGCAGCAGAACGCGGCTGAGGCGCATTTTCTTCCCAAGCCCCAGGAACGCTTCCCCGTAGCCTTGGATTTTCTGCCCAAGTAACCAAAGAGGGTCGCCACGCCGTGGTCATCCCTAGCGGATCTCTATTTTGATACGCCCGCCGGGTTCGCGCCTGGATGGCATCTGCATCCCACGGACTTCCATACAAAGCATCATCGCGAAGATGATGGAACCAGTCCTCCGTCAGGTGACGCCCGAAGTACTCAGGGTTTTCCTGGGTTGCCTCAGCCGTAAGAATAGTGCTTGATTCGGCCTCAGCAAGTTCAGCAAGCCCCATATGGATCGTCTGAGTGAATCCCTCAGCCCGCAACGCCGCATGCTGAAGCGTGGGATCATCATCTATCAGCCCAATGTCAACGCCATCCACACCTGCCCTCACAACTAGGCGGGTTCGGGCAATAAGGCGGTCACGATCCTCATCAAGACTGACTTGAGGAGGCGTCTCAGACGGAAGCGTCACTTGGTCATCGGGGGCACCAACGATTCGAACAAGGACTTTTAGATTTACCGAATGTGCGTAGTTAACCAAACGGGCAAGCTCAGCTTGCTCCCTTGATATGTCAGCGCTGGCCGTGCGTATGAGGATCGCGTCAAACCCAATCTTGCGAATGCCTTCAAGTGAGCCATTTAGTGCATCAAGGTCGCCTGCACCAAATGCCCCAGGGAGGTCACATATTGCTGCGGTCCGCCACCAAGACGAGGCAGAGCGATCTGCCCGGTGGACCAATACCGTTGTATTTAGAACATCTGTTGACTGCTGCACGTGGTGGTCCTCTTCTGCAACGTTTCGTGGTCGGTGTCCCCCATATTACGCTAGAGATGTGAAAGAGGATCGCTCAGATTGTACTTCGTGGACAACGCCAGTTTATGGACCTGTTGAAGAGGCTAGATATGTTCCCGAGCCACCAAAGCAAGCGACAAGAACAGCATTCGAACGTGATCGAGCCCGCATATTACATAGCGCAGGATTTCGCCGATTAGGGACAAAAACCCAGGTGCTGGGTCCATCCCAAGATGACTTTGTTCGTACCCGCCTAACACACTCTTTGGAAGTTGCCCAAATAGGCCGTGAGATAGGGAAAGAGCTTGGCTCAAATCCGGACGTCGTGGATGCAGCTTGCCTTGCGCATGACCTGGGGCATCCACCCTTTGGACATAATGGAGAACGCGCGCTTGATGAGATATCAGCCGATTGTGGTGGGTTTGAAGGCAATGCTCAAACTTTTCGTTTAGTGGCGCGGTTAGAAGCAAAAACACTGGATGGTGACAAACCTGCCGGATTGAACTTGACACGTGCCACATTGGACGCAATATGTAAGTACCCGTGGCTGCGCGGCAAAGGTCCAGATCCTGCGCGTTCCTGGCAAAAATACGGTGTGTATGGTGACGACTGTCAAGTTTTTGATTGGATGCGCCAGGGGGCACCAGATGGAAGACGCTGTTTAGAAGCACAAATCATGGACCTATCCGATGACATTGGATACTCAGTTCATGACCTGGAAGATGCCGTAGTTACTGGGTATTGCGATATTGGCAATATTGACATTGATGGCGTTTTGGCCTCGACAAAAGAATGGTATGGGGGCGACACTGACGGAGTGAGGGCAGCCGCTAAGCGCCTAGTGAACCTAGATTTCTGGCCTGAAGGGTACACGGACTCATACCGGGAACGTGCGCGAATGAAAGACCTCACCAGCCAGTTGATTGGGCGGTTCTGCTCAGAAACAGTGGCCGCTACCCGGAAAGAGTATGGTAACGGAGAACTTGGTCGCTACCGGGCCAACCTTGTAATTCCAGAATCTATTCGTGATGAGATTTTGTTCCTCAAGGGCGTCGCCGTGTTTTATGTAATGAGCCCGCGTGAACTTGAACCCGTTTACTATCAACAACGCACACTCATCTTTGACCTGGTAGAAGCGCTCATGGAAGTCGGGCCGGAAGAACTTGAAGGGCCATTTGCCGAAGAATGGCGGGCGGCAACGGACGAAGCAGGCCGCTTGCGGGCAGTTATTGACCAGGTAGCGTGTTTGACTGACGTTTCAGCCGGCCAATGGCATGCGCGTCTTTGTGGGATGCTTTCCACATTGCTTTGAAACTGCCTGGGCGACGTAGACTGAGCCCATGGCGGGGTTGATTTCGAAAGCTGATATTCAAGAGGTGCGCGAAAAGACGCGCATTGAAGAGATAGTTGGTCAGCATGTGACGCTTCGTCCAGCAGGGTCTGGCTCACTCAAGGGGCTTTGCCCGTTTCATGATGAGCGGTCGCCCTCGTTTAATGTGCGTCCACAACTTGGTTACTGGCATTGTTTTGGCTGTAATGAGGGTGGTGACGCGATCAGTTTTGTGATGAAGCATGATCATTTAGAGTTTTCTGAGGCCGTGGAATATTTGGCTTCAAAATGCGGGGTGACCCTTCACTATGAAGCAGGTGGCAGAGCGACCCGCGATCAACCTGGGCGCCGGTCACGCTTGCTGGAAGCAAATGCCCTTGCTGAGTCGTTTTACCGTGAGCAGTTGAACTCATCAGAAGCCGAACATGCGCGTGGTTTTCTGGCTGGCCGCAAGTTCACGCAGGACCAATGGGAGTCTTTTGGGGTTGGTTATTCGCCTGCTTCTTGGGATTCGCTTACGCGGCATTTGCGAGGACGCGGGTTTACTGATGCTGAACTCACGACTGCGGGACTTTCAATCCAAGGTAACCGGGGTCTTTATGATCGGTTTCGTGATCGGGTCATGTGGCCGATTAGGGATTTAACGGGTGCGACGGTTGGTTTTGGGGCCAGACGGCTTGGGGAGGATCCGCAGTCACCAAAGTATTTGAACACTCCAGAGACTCCCGTTTATCACAAATCCACCGTGCTTTATGGGCTTGATTTGGCGAAACGGGATATTTCGAAGCGGCGACGCGTGGTGATTGTTGAGGGCTACACGGATGTGATGGCGACTCATTTGTCAGGTGAGACTACTGCTGTGGCAACTTGTGGTACCGCGTTTGCTTCTGAGCATGTTTCTGTGATTCGCCGCTTGCTTGGTGATACTGCTGACCCTGCAGCGGGGGTGGTACTTACAAGTGGACGCGCGCGCGGGGGTGAAGTTATCTTCACGTTTGATGGGGATGAGGCCGGGAAGGCGGCTGCTAGAAAGGTTTACGCGGAGGACCAAAAATTTGCCACTCAAACATTTGTGGCGATTGAAAAGCACGGTCTTGATCCTTGTGATTTGCGGATTGAGCAGGGGGATGGAGCTATCCGCAGTTTGATTGAGTCACGCATTCCACTGTTTGAGTTTGTGCTTCGTTCAGTTTTGAAGTCTTTGGATCTTCGCACGGCTGAAGGCCGGGTTGCTGGTTTGCGCTCTGCCATTCCGGTGCTTTCTGGGATTAAGGATGTTGCTCTCAGAAACGAATATGTGCGCATGGTCGCTGGTTGGCTTGGTATGGATGTTGCCGAGGTCCGTCGGGCCATGCAGTCTGGTTCACGGTCTGTGGCGTCAAGGTCCGCTGTGGTCCCTGAAGATCCGATTGCTAAAGCTGAGCGTCAGGCGTTGGTTGCTTTGCTGCAGCGGCCACTGGATATGGTTGGGTCTGGTTTTGAAGACCTTGACAGCTCTGCATATATGACCCCAATTAACCGCGCTGTGCATGAAGCCATTGAGGCTGCGGGTGGTTTAGATAGTTATTTGGATTTCCTTGCTGCTGCCGAGGGGGAGGTCGGTGTGGGGCCGAACTCTCAAGTACTTGCCACAAGGCGTTGGGTGGAAGACATTCGCGCTGGCGCGGATCCTTTGGTGGCGGAAATGCTCACCGAAATGGCTGTGGAGCCCTTACCGTATGATGACAAAGATCCGCGCAGTTACTCTCTTGGCGTGATGCGGGCATTGGTGCGAATGTCGCTTACCCGGACTATCGCTTCGCTTCGCAGGGAGCTTCGACGCCTTGAGCCTGACGATGAAGCCTATGAATCCACGTTTGCCCGCATTGTTGAGTTAGATGCGCGAAGGCGCCATTTTGTTGAGGAATAAGCGCTGCTATGACGCTTGCGGGTCTTCCGTGCTTTGTCGAAGACTTGAAAACAAAGCTGACTACGTGACGTTCATCACTGTGAAATGTTTCTTGGAAGAGTCTTGTAACCCATTCCATACCGTGAAGACATGGAAACCACCGAAACTGAAACCTTGACCCCAGTTGCAGAGGAAGAAACAAGAATCCTTCCAAACGAAGACCCGCACGAAGAAATGACGCCGCAGGTTTCAAACAAAGTTCAAGGACCCCCTGTTAGTCGAAAAGTCGGTATTGCATCATTCGTCACATCAATCGCTGCCGCAGTTCTAGCATTCATCGCTACTGTGATCGGCATCGTCGCTATTGCCATGGCAAGTGACCAACCTAGCAGGCCAAGTCCTGGTTTTGAGGTAGAGCGCGAACCTTTGGTCTCAGAGCGATATGAATACGGTGAAGAGCGGGGCTCAGAGTTCGGCTTTGATCGTGAAATAGCGCCAGGTGATGGGTTCCGTCATGGACCAGAACGTGGAAGACCCGGCGGGTTCCCAGACTCAGACACAAATGATCGCGGCATTAATGAAAGTGAGGGATCTGATACGGAACAATCATCACTCATGGACGTTTAGGCTATTTCAAAATCCCAAACAAAATCCGTGCATGTGCCTTTTCATGAGGTGCGTGCGCGGATTAGGTTTAGCACAAAAGTTGTGCCGTTTGGGCTAGTAGATTTCACCCAAACGTCGCCTCCAAAACGCCCAGCAATCTCCTTTACTAAGGCAAGACCAATGCCAAATCCTCTACGCTGCGTTTCGCCCCTTGCAAAGCGGTCAAAAACGTGATCTGGGGACACTCCCTTGATGCCACTACCATGATCTTGCACGTGGATCTGAGTCATATCTGGACTAGTTTCAACGAAGACTTCCACGGATTGGCCTCCAGGAGAATGCCCGATTGCATTATCTAAAAGTATGACCAACGCGCGGCCAAGTGCGGCCTTGGAAATTACCACGCCAACACCAGGAAGGCCATGATAAATAAGCGAAACATCTGCAGCCTCTGCAGCAAACTTCACTTGCGAAATGGCGTTTTCCATGGCTGCGTCAACAAGGCATACAGTCCTGACCTTGGTGGAAAGCGGAAGACCTGCACCGGACATTTCTGTGCTGAGTAGAAGGTCTTCTAATACTTGATTCATGACACCAGCATCACTTCGTAACTGATCAAGATCTGCCCTAATATCTGCGCCCCGATCAAACCTATGTTTTGTCAGCTGAATGCGGCTATCCAAAACCGTTAGAGGAGTGCGCAACTCATGGCTTGCATCGGCGACGAAACTACGCTGAATACGAAGCGCCTCGGCAAGAGACTTCGTTGACTGTCGCGCTGAATACCATGCAATAAGACCAAGTAAAACGACGCCAATCACTGTGAGCAACACAATTACCGGCACTATATCTCCAATACTGACCACGCGAGTGCGCCATTCGGGGCCCCCGTGTGGTGGCGGGAAACGTCCAGGGCGAGGCTGAGAATCTGTCCGGGGGTCAGCGTGGGACTTGGAGAAAATGAAAAGAAACGTAAGCGAAGCTATCAAAGTGACGATTACAGCAGAGGCAAGCCCCACAGTGACGCCAACACGGATTGAGGCGCTGCGAACGCGCTGTCCATCATTGTCTTGCGTCTCAGAAGCGAGCGCGGCCGCTGCATGTGGAGCGTTTTGTTGCTGACTCAAGGTTGGTCCCCTAAGCGATATCCCCTGCCGCGAATGGTTTCGATGATTCCTGGAGTCGCTTTTGCCCGCACGTAGTGGACATAGGTTTCTACCGCCGCCTTTGATTCCCCACCGGGAAATGCGGCTGAGAGTATTTCCTCGCGTGAAAATACATGGTCAGGAGCCGAAGACAATAACTCAAGTAACCGGTTTTCTTGTGCAGTCAAAGTAATTCTTTGATCAAATGGCGAAAAAAGAAGATTCTGGTCGGGTGTAAATAACCATTCGCCGATATATCTACCTTTATGAGTAATAGTGAATGCGCGCACTAAAGAACGCAACCTAGCCAAAAGCTCTGCGAAATCAAACGGTTTCACCAAATAATCATTGGCACCACTGTCTAGTCCATAGACCTTGTCGTCCACAGTCCCAAGGGCAGTGAGCAACAAGATTGGTGTTGTTTTTCCCGCGGTCCGAACTTGGCCAATCAACTCAGTTCCACTGACTCCAGGAAGTCTGCGATCAATGACCATAACCGAAAAAGCCTTATGAAGCGCGAAATCTAGTCCTTCTTTACCGTCCTTGGCATATGTGACGTCATAGTGTTCGCTCAGTACTTCAATGACCATTTCGGCAATATCTTGTTCATCTTCTACATATAGCAGCGGCAGACGTTCTGGCGTTTGGGAATCAGCCTCCATGGCCTCACCTTTCCGTCATTTTGTTCGACTATTTTATGTGTATCAAGTCATTTTATTCGCCGTACCTTAGTTTTTCCTCCAAAATGCTTTCAAACTAGCAAACGAAGGACCCACCATGCGCACTGCCAAGATGAGTGACCAGAACTAAGATCTTACATAGAAGGACACAAAAGCATAGGAAAAGACATGAAAAAAGGCGCACGTATTACGTTGATTGTGGTCGTTGTTGCAGTAGTATTTGCCGCGATTGGCTGGTTTGGGGTCAGCTACTATCAGAGCCGGTATGCGGGTAAAACCTACTACACAATGGTTCCACTTGATGAACCTGTTGAGATTACGGATCTGATAGGTATGAATGGGGATGTCATTGATTCGGGATATGACTACTCACTTACCGCGTACAACACTGATGGGGAATCAAAGCTAGTGGAGTTTCCTCTAATCGCAGAAAATGCTGAAGACCTTTATCAGCCAGGTGCTTTCTTACAGGTAGAAGCCAGTGAGAAGATTGTTGTTTTTCAGGAAGAGATTGCGCGCGACGAAGTTCCTGCCTCAGTGCTGCCTTTGATCGAAGGCAGCAAATAAAGGAGCTTTTGGCTGTGATTAGCCTGACACTCCATGAAGTAGTGCACCATGTCGGTCGAGTAGGTGGTCAGTATCTCCCGTTCGTCAGGGTCACATAGGCGGGAGATGCACCATATACTGTGCGATGTTGTCCCAGTGTTGGACCAAAGCAAAACAGGTCAGGACCTAAGTGGCCCTAACCTGTCTGTCTGGCTCCCGCGGTTGGACTCGAACCAACAACCGTTCGATTAACAGTCGAATGCTCTGCCATTGAGCTACGCGGGATCGCGCAAGATCGATAGTAGTTGGAGTAGAGGCACCTCGGCAAATCCCACCAGCGTCGTGTATCTCACGTTGTCTAATTTAGGTTCAATTCTTGCCGAAGAGCATCTTCCAATTTGTCTGCAACCGCTTCGCTGCTTTGGTTGATGTCTCCCTGAATGACTGTGGTCGTAAATACTTCACCATCCGCCCGGCGGCGCGCTGTAGCGGAAACAATCGTTCCTGAAGGAAGAGTCTTTGATTTTGAAGACACAATTGTCTTATCAACACTTGAGGTGAGGCGCCTCAAAAACTTTTTTGGTTCTGTTTCTTTGGTGATACGAATTACAGGTTCCCGATTTGGTTCAACCCACACAACTACAAGCCTGCGAGTGGCATGCTCCCACTTCGCATACTGGACTTCGTACCACATGCCTGCATCAACGACTTCGTCGCCTTTCAAGAAGAATAAGCCGTGGCGACCTGCAACGACTCGCTCGCCTTCTTCTGTATCTGTGAATGGGGCCCGTTTGTCATGTGCTGGAAGTCTATTGCTCACGCCTCCATGCTAGCCATGTTTGAGCAGAATAGTGCCGATTGTGGAAGTAGCACCAAATGACGCTAAACTAGCCTAGTTGCCCCTGTAGCTCAGTCGGTTAGAGCAGTGGACTCATAATCCATTTGTCCTGGGTTCGAGCCCCAGCGGGGGCACAATATAAGCAGGTCAGAACCACTTAGGGTCTGACCTGCTTTGCTTTGGTCCAACACTGGGACAACAGGTTCTTGGGGTTTTGGTGGCTCTTCGGACCTGGGCGGGGTTTGTGGTCTGACCCATTCTGGGTTGCCAAAAAGCGCAGAATTCGCTGGTTGTCAATCTGGTGTGAACCGGT
>DAIOFF010000027.1:0-18363 GCA_036745855.1 Scrofimicrobium sp.
CTTTAGAGGCCGCCAAATACGCCGGAGCTGAAACATACCCGCCAAAACCAACAACGCCACAAGCGCCTTTTATCGTTTCGCGCGCTATGGCACGCGCTTTTGATATACGCCCAGGCAAGGTAAACCAATCAAAGGTGGGCTTTCGCGGAATCGGCACTTTCGGAACCGTCGTCATTTTGTATCCAGCCGCTGGCACTAAATCACGTTCCAGGCCTTCTTCAGTGCCCAAAATCTCAATATCGAAGCCACGCTCATCTAGTTCGGCCGCTACCGCCAGCATTGGGTTTACGTGTCCTGCTGTTCCCCCGCCTGCTAGTACGATTCTCCGTTTCGCCACGAGCGCCCCTTCTTTTGTCATTCTTTTTTACTTTGCGCCGAGCCGGGACTTGTCGCGGATCGCGCCCCCCTGTTTCAGGGTCAAGCTTTGTTCGCCACTTCATACCTGCATCTGTTCGCGCGAACGATAAAAGTATGCCAATGGACAGGGCGGTAAATAGGTACGCTGATCCCCCATGAGACACGAGAGGAAATGGGACACCAATCACAGGTAGCAGTCCCGTTACTGTTCCGATGTTGACTATGCCTTGGAAGATCAGCCAGCAAGCAACAGAACCTGAAGCGATTCTGACAAATGCCGTCTTTGAATGAGAGGCCAAACGCAGCGTTCCCCAAACAAGAACTCCAAGAGCAATCAAAAGTGTAAGTGAACCCAATAAGCCAAATTCTTCCCCGACAATCGCCAGGATGAAGTCCGTGTCGGCCTCTTGAAGATAATTCCATTTTTCGCGCGAGGCCCCCGGGCCAACCCCCAAGAGCCCACCAGATCCTAGAGCCCAAAGTCCGTGGTCAGACTGGGTTGGCGCAGACGGGTTTGGGTCTGCTTTCATCCCTGGGATTGCATCACGAATACGCGTGATTCGCGAGGGCATGATTGCTACCAGCGCAGCAGCGCCACTGAACACAAACAGTATGATCGGCCCATACCATTTACCAGGTATCCCAGCAATCCACAGGGCGCCAAGGGCTATCGCCACGAAAATGAGGGCTGTCCCCATGTCATGTCCAGTCATGACGGCACCAATGGCAATCACAGATGGCAACCCCGCTGCAAGGAGAACCCGCTTCCACTCTGTCACGGCTGTCCCAAGGTTCGATAAGACCATCGCCAAGAACAAACACGTTCCAAGCTTTAGAAACTCAGAAGGTTGGAAGACTTGGTTTGTTCCCGGTATCGGAAGCCAGTTCTGGTTGCCGCCCCCCTCTAAACCAAATGGAATGACTGCCAGTTGAAGTAGCACTGAAGTCACAAAAATCAGGGGAGCAAGTTTTTTCCACAGTTCTCCAGGCATGATTGCTGCCACTGCTGCAATAAGAGCAGAACCTGCAATGATCAAGAAAGAACGCACGAAACTCAAATATGGGTTTTGTTCGGCAGCGATGTTGGACACGGCAGTTGCCGAAAAAGTCATCAAAAGCCCGAATCCACCCAGCAACACGGCAGAAATGAGGATCATGTAATACGTTGTGGCGGGCGAGTATGGTTTGCTCTCCCTATCAATGGAGAGTCTTGGGACTTTGCTTAGGATACTCAACGTTCCTCCAGCTCAGACACTACGGCTTCGCGAAACACCTTTCCACGTTCTGAGTAACTGGTGAAAAGATCCCAAGACGCGCAGGCAGGCGACAACAAAACAGTATCGCCTGGACGCGCCAAAGAGCGCGCTTCCTTTATGACGCTTCGCATCCACTCTCTCGGTTCACCATTACCCACAATCTCAACTATCGGGGTATCTGGCGCAAAATCGGCGGCGGCGCGCCGAAGCGGGCTTGGATCCGCTCCAATAATAACTACCGCCCGCAAATACTGGCGGGCATTTTTGAAAAGTTCGCCAAGGTCTTGTCCTTTTGTGTCACCCCCAGCAATCCACACGGCTGTGTGGGGTTCAAGACTTTTGATGGCAGCCAAAGCCGCATGGGCATTCGTTGCTTTTGAGTCATCGACAAACCTCACAGAATCTGCCACCGCAACTAACTCTTGCCTGTGCGCCGCTGGCCTGTATGACTCCAGTCCTCGTTTGATGTCTGTTTCTTTGACGCCTGCGCCTCTTGCTATCGCTACAGCGGCAGCAACGTCTTGCCGAAGCGCCCTTGGGCAGCCTCGCTCAGCCAAGAATGGTACAAAACACCAGTCTTCTTTATCGGTGTCTATTGCGACTGCGTCACTGTAGACCTGAACCATTTTCTGAACTGGGGCCTCGCCCAAAATGAAGTACCTAAAGCCAGTCACGTGCTCATATATCCGCGCTTTTGCCGCAATATAGGCGGCCTCACTTCCATGCCAGTCAAGATGATCAGCATCAACGTTCAGGCAGATTGCGGACGTGGGACGCATGGTAAAAGTATTTTCGAGTTGAAAACTGGAAAGCTCTACGACAAAAACGTCCGCGTCACTGTTTATTTGCGAGGTGATGGGCAGACCCACATTTCCAACCTCCGCCACCTTTTGGCCGCTGGCCTCAAAAATCGCGGTCAACAACCCAACTGTTGTTGTCTTACCGTTAGTACCTGTCACGCAGTGCCACGGCCGTCCCTTGTGCGGGCCCTTTTCTTGCAGCTGCCATGCAAGTTCGACCTCACTTATGAGTTTTACACTTTGATGCTTCAATGCTTGGACTAAAACTGAGGTAACTGGAATTCCAGGCGAAATCACAGCAAACAATGGTGCCCACCCGGCTATTGAGTCAGCAAGCATCTCTGGTTCGCTGACAATGGTTGCGGGAAAATCAACATTTGCTGGCGAACTAGCAAAACCGCGCACATCAAAACCTGCCTCAAGAAGTGCGCCTGCAGCAGATATTCCAGATGCGCCCAAGCCGATTACGGCCGCGCGTTTCTCCATCAGAGTCCTGCCACCCATTCAGCGTAGAAAAGGCCAATACCAATAAACGCAAATAAGACAGCTATTATCCAAAACCTGGTGACAATTGTGACTTCTTGCCACCCTTTGAGTTCAAAATGATGATGAAGAGGTGCCATTCTAAATACCCGTTTCCCGGTTCGTTTGAACACACCAATCTGAATAACATCACTGAGAGTAATAACGACAAAAAGCCCGCCAACGATGACCGCTAAGAACTCGGTATGTGACAATATCGACACTCCGGCAAAAGCGCCGCCGAGGGCAAGCGAGCCCGTATCGCCCATGAAAATCCGTGCAGGTGAAGCATTCCACCAAAGGAAGCCAACTAGTCCTCCAATAACCGCTGCACAAAATACTGCCAGTCCTAGGGGGTCACGGACTTCATAGCAGGAAGCCTGATTCTCAACAGCCCTTGAACACGATTGGCTGAACTGCCAAAAAGTAATGAACGTATATCCGCCGAAGGCTGCTATTGAAGCCCCCGTTGCCAGACCGTCTAGGCCGTCCGTCAAGTTAACTGCATTTGACCAAGCTGTCACTAAGAAGTTCGCCCAAATGATGAACAGTGCAATGCCAAGTCCAGTGCCAGCAAATGCGAGAGTTATTGCCGATGGGCGGGCGAAAGAGAAAGTTAATGATGCAGGGGTGATTCCGCTTTCATTTGGAAACAGTACTGCTAAAACCGCAAATGCTGAACCAATGAGGATCTGCCCTATGATTTTCGCTGCCGGATTGAGTCCCAGACTTCGATGCCTTGAGATTTTGATGAAGTCATCTAAGAACCCGATGATTCCAAGCCCCAGGAAAAGCCCCGCCAACAGAAGGCTTGAATAGTCAGGCCATTGCCCGGTGACTGCAAAACCAACTACCCATCCGACCAAAATGGCAAAAATAAAAACGACCCCGCCCATGGTGGGCGTGCCCCGCTTCGTGAAGTGTCCAGTCGGCCCATCTTGACGAATAAATTGCCCATACTGACGCTTAATCAGGAACTTTATGAACACGGGCGTGAGCAACAAACTAATGACTAGCGCGACACAAAATGCCACTATGACGCTGATCACTTATCTACTCCTAGTAACGAGTCGGCGACTGCCCACACGCCTGAACCAAACGAGCCCTTCACGAACACTGTGTCTCCTGCCTGAAGCTCTTGCTCCAAAAGTTTAGTGGCTTTACTGGCATCCTTACACCACAGAAAACGCAAACCGTTTTCTGCCTCGGCCTCAAATGCCCGTGTGCCATCACCAACACCAACCAAAACTTCGACGCCCACGCCAGCGGCTTCTTCAGCTACTTTTCTGTGCATTTCTTCGCCATTTTCGCCAAGTTCCAGCATTTCCCCAAGCACTGCAACCAGTCGGCCTTGCGCAATTGCCTGGGCCGAAAGAAGCCCGGCATGTACCGAATCTGGGTTCGCATTATAAGAGTCATCTATCACTGTGATATTTGTGGCAATGCCAAAACTCACGTTTCTGGTTACTGCCATTCTGTGAGGTGAAAGCGGGAAAGCCTCTGAAAGTAACTGTGCACCATCTTTTATGGGCAGACCGAGTGCGTCCAAAATACCGAGCACCGCAAGACCATTCATAACCTGGTGCGGTCCAACCAGATGCAAAGTCACGCTTTCACTGCGGAAATCAAAGGTCCACCCGTTTTCGTTTTCCTGCCCGTTCTTCGCTTGTTCCCTGGAAAACCAAACTATGCGTTTTGATCCCGCCACACTAGACATTGCTCTCACAGCATCATCGTCTGCGTTCAAGACGGCGATGCCGGTTGGAACAAGCCCCTCCACAAGTTCTGCTTTGGCGTCTGCAACAGCTTTTTCGCTGCCAAATCCCCCAAGGTGAGCCCTGCCGACCATGAGCACACATGCAACATCAAGGGGGGCGATGCTAGTTAGGTATCGAATGTGTCCAGGACCCGATGCCCCCATCTCAAGAACCAAATACTCGGTTCTTTCATCTGCACGAAGAACCGTTAGCGGACACCCAACCTCATTATTGAAGGAAAGCTTTGGAAACACAGTTCGCCCAAAACCACCCAAAACCTGCCCAAGCAGGTCTTTAGTCGTGGTTTTCCCGGCCGACCCCGTGATTCCCACCACTTTGATCACTCCGTGGTCTCTGAGGCGTTTCAAATGTTCGCGCGCAAAGTCACCAAGTGCCACGGTTGCGTCCGGCACCAGGATCTGAGAAATAGGCATGTCCAGGTAGCGTTCCACTATCAAACACACTGCGCCGCGTTCTACTGCAGCCGCCGCAAAGTCATGTCCGTCTGCGTTTTCGCCGCGCCGGGCCACGTAAAGTGATCCTTCTTCGCATTCCCTTGAATCGGTTTGCACCGAACCAAAAACGGGTACGTCAGGCCCATTCAGTACCCCACCAGTTGCATGGGCAATCCAAGACGCCAAATGTGACACAAACACTCCCTAATATGCTACCGCGATAGACTATCGGTCAGGGCGTTAGCGGGTAAAGTTCCGGCCGCTCCAAAGACGCCGGAATTCCCAAGTCGCGAACAGAGGCTTCAGCAACCTTTTGGAACAATGGAGCAGCAGAATCTGATGACAAATATCCGCCTTCTTTTGGATTGTAAACCACAATCGAAATCGCAACCTGCGGGTTATCAGCTGGAAGCACCCCAGCAACTGTCGCTACCGTTCCGCTGTTAGCAGGTAGCTCTGCTGTTCCCGTTTTGATTGCAAGGCGGTATCCGTCCACAGCGGCCCCAACCCCAGTACCATTTTCACCGTCAGAGGCGACGCTTTCCATCATCCGTATAAGCTTCTTAGCGGTGTCTTTGCTAACCACTTGACGCGGCAATGAAGACGCAGTTTCTTCGTATTTGCCATTGGCGTAAGTGACAGCGTCAACTAAGCGGGGAGCTTGCCACACGCCTCCATTGCCAATAGCTGCCATCATCGCGGCCTGTTGTACGGCAGTCATTGCGTAGCCTTGGCCAAACATCGTCGCATAACGATCCCGTCCCTGCCACTCATCATTCGACCTAAGTATTCCCTCTGATTCACCAGGAACTTCGATGCCAGTTTGTTCGCCCAAGCCAAATGCCTTCATCATGTCAAAGCGTGCCTTGTCATCTAGCATTTGGCCTATTTGGACAGTCCCTGTATTTGAGGACTCTGTGAGAACCCCTGAGACAGTCCGTACGTGCGTTTCATGTTCGTGAAGATCTGTAATGTCACCGCCATCTGGCGTGCTGTAAAGGTAAGGCACGGTGATAGGCGTGGTCGGCTCTACCTTTCCGGCTTCAATAGCAGCCGCCATGGTGATGATTTTGCCAACAGAACCGGGTTCAAAAACACTTTGCACAGCATTTGACATTTGAGGACCATCTAATGGGTCGTGTAATCCAGAGTCTGCAAGTACATATACTTTCGAGGTTGCCACGTCTAAAACAACCGCAGAAACCCAATCTGCCTTCGTTTCGTGCGCAGTAGCATCAACCTCAGCTTGAACTTGAGACTGAAGATCAAGGTGAAGTGAAGTATGAACGATCCCGCCTTCTTTTGCCTCTTTCGAAACCGTCTTCGCACCAGGGATTACAGCGCCAGATGGGCTGACCTCGTAAGACTCTTCACCTTCTGTCCCTTCAAGGACATCATTGTAAAGAAGCTCAAGCCCTGAGGTGTTATCAACATCAGTTCCAACGGTTCCAAGAATAGAAGCCGCCGCATTTCCCGCTGGATAGACGCGCTCAAACGTGGGTTCCCACTCAATGCCACGTATCCCAAGGGCGCGGATTTTTCGGAACGTCTCAGAGTCCACAAACTTAGCAATGTAGGCATATGAGCTATCCCCCAGCATTTCACCACCCAAGGTCGCTGGGTCTTGATCAAGAAGAGGTGCCAAAAGGCGCGCAGCCTCAGCAGGACCTGCGCCTATGAGGTTCCCTTCATCATCCAAATGCCTGTATTCCAAAATATTCTTCTGATTTACAGCCACATGATAGGTCTGCATCGAATCGACCATCACGTGGTCATTCGCGTCAACGATCTTTCCTCTAGGTGCCGGAATAACACTAGCCGCCGTACGAACCTGACGCCCCTGCTCAGCAAGTGCCGGTCCGCGCACAATCTGAATGAAGAATAGTTGCCCCGCGCAAATGGCCAGAAGGAGGATCATAACGATACCAACCGCCCTGGCACGTTTCTTCGTGACAGCCCCACCATCTGATGAATCAGAAGCCCGGAGCGTCCCCTCTTCCACTTTCATTGGGCCGCGACTCCGCCTTCAACTGTGCCGCTGCCGACGTCGATCACTCCGATAGGTGCCGCTGGAACCATGCCGTTTTCAAAAGCGCGTTCACGGATCACTTGAGGGGCCGACACCTCAAGGACTTTCCCCTCAAGAGTCTCAATCCTTGCGTTCTCTTCTGCAAGTTGAATACTCACGTCCCGCATGTCATAAGAGATTCGTGCCATATTCGTGTTCGCAACAAGCGGCACCAAAATAGCAATCAATAGAAGGCCCGTACACACTAGCAAGAACGAGATCGCGGACCGTCTAGGTGTGTTCGATGTTCCTTCAACCACACGAAGATGCGGCTTTTCCTGAACCTCAACACTTCGCCGAGCAACGTTTACTTGACTCACGTTTCCTCCCACCTCCTGATTAACTCCACACCCCGAAGCCGAACTGACTTCGCCCTCGGGTTCGCTGCGGACTCTGCTTCATCTGCTTTAATTGCCCCTTTTGTAATTGCTTTTAGTCGTGGCAAATCTTTTTTAGGAATCACCGGAAGTCCCGGTGGGGCTGTCGATTGGAGTCCAGAGGCAAAAACTCGTTTTACAATCCGGTCCTCTAATGAGTGATACGACTCAACTACCATCCGTCCATTTACACGAAGGGTCCGAAGCATCGCAGGCAACGCGCGCTCTAAAACCGCGATCTCATCATTTACTGCAATTCTGAGTGCCTGAAATGTGCGTTTAGATGGGTTTCCACCCCTGCGTCTAGCTGGCGGGGGAATTGTCCTATCTATCAGATCAACTAGCTCACTAGTTCGGGAAAAAGGCGTCTTTTCCCTTTCACGAACAATTGCCCGGGCAATCTGGCGGGACATTTTCTCCTCGCCATACTCCCAAAGTATCCTCGCCAGTTCACGCTCATCAGCGGTGTTCACGAGGTCGGCTGCGCTTTGTCCTTCATACTGGTTCATTCTCATGTCAAGTGGACCATCTTTTGCATACGCGAAACCCCGTTCGGCCTCGTCAAGCTGCAAAGAAGACACCCCTAAGTCCATGAGTACGGCATCAACTTGTTTTCCCAAGTCTTCAACAGTGTCAAAAGTGCCCTTTACGGGCGTAAACCGATCGCCGAACCTGCCAAGTCGTTTACTGGCAAGTGCCAAAGCATCCGGGTCTCTATCGACTCCAAGCACGCTAGCCGTAGGAATAGATTCAAGAATTGCTTCCGTGTGCCCACCCATACCAAGGGTGGCGTCAATCATCACCGACCCGGGATTTTGCAGGGCTGGACGAAGGAGGTCAACACAAAGGTCCCGAAGTACGGGCACATGTAGGTCAGCTGCGCGGACCATGGTGACTCCTTCCTTTTTCCTTGAAACCTGCTCCCCCGCCGCCACTCTGACATCGGGGAAGTGAGTCAGAGTGCGGCGGAGCGCAGGTGTCAAGGCCTAGAACATTCCTGGAATGATCTCATCCGCTGTATCGGCGAACTCATCTACTTGGTTAGCCAGGTAGGCATTCCAAGCATTCGTATCCCAGACTTCTGCACGGTTTCCCGCGCCTATCACAGTGAGCTCACGATCAAGCCCCGCGTATTCTCGAAGCGCACTAGGAATCGTGACACGGCCTTGTTTGTCAGGGACCTCATCTGATGCACCTGACAACATGACACGAATGTAGTCGCGCGCCTGTTTGGAGGTGAGTGGAGCCTTTGCCAGGTTCTCATACATCTCCTGGAACTCAGCCGTCGTAAAAATGTACAGGCAACGCTCCTGTCCACGGGTAATCACGAGGCCATTTTCCAGTTGACTTCTGAACTTGGCAGGCAAAATAAGACGTCCCTTGTCATCAAGCTTCGGTTGATGAGTTCCAAGAAACATCTGACCCTCCTCCCAGTGGCTTTACCTTACTCCACTTTCCTCCATTTTTGCCCACTGAGAAACCCAAATGTCACGAAACCATCATTTTAGCACCTTTGTAACAGTCATTGACATGCTAGTTTACAGGTGGAGGATTTTTATCGCTAGAAAATGCCCTTCGGAGATTCGCCGCATTTTAAATGTCAATCTGATACCTTGCCCCCTAGCCCATCAAAAACAACAGCCAAATGGGATAAACCAAGGCCATTAAGCAAAAATGCCCGCATCACTGCGGGCATTTTTACACTAAAAACTACTCTCTACCACGTTCATTCCAACGATCGCGTTGCCGATCCATAAAGCCCGAATCAGCTTTAGGCTCAGCGGGTCTTCTCTCCTTTGGCTCTGAAGGCACAGAATGTAAAGCCCACATAACACCAAACACCATCAGCACAAAGCCAATAACTCCAAAAAGGATCGTAGCCCATATTTGCGACATCGTTACGCCAATTACCACCACCGCCAAACCAGCAATAGCAACAATCGAGCCGACCGCAATCCGCCTTGCCGATAGCTTCGTCTGCGTAACTTCATCCGATGGGAGAGAAGACGTCATCACAGACGCAAGCTTTGGGTCCTGTTGTTTTAGTTCTTGCTCCATTTGGGCTAGAACCTGTTTCTCATATTCCGAAAGCGCCACGGTTTTTCCTCCCTCCCTGTTCCCTGCGTACCATTCTACCTACTCAAATCGGGTGCTGCTTGCCACTCCAATATCCCACGGGCGTCCAAGTGAAGATGCAGGTCCAAGTGCTTGGTATCCAAATTTCTCATGCACCCCATCTGCCGCAGACTCTGTGGCCCGCGGCCTCGGGTCACTATCTAAAGGAACCGGAAAACCATCCGCCACAGAAACCAAACCTTGCACTCCGACGCCTGCAAGTCGAACTCCTCCAACCGGAAAAACTACCTTCCCAAAAAGCCTGACAGCAAAAGCAGCAATATCCCTTGCCACATCGGTTGGACTATCAAGGGTATGCGATCGCGTTATTGTCCGAAACTTTGCATCCCTCAGTTTTATTTGGATAGTCCACGCCAGCAACCCAGACTTACGAAGCCTGGACGCACACTGCCACGCAGCCTGGTTCAAATATGCCTCCACCTGCGCCGGACTGGTCAGATTAGTCTGAAAAGTCTCTTCTGTTGAGATCGACTTCTCACTGTCCTCACTGCCAACACGGCGCTTATCGATTCCCCGCGCCCGTTCTTGCAGTGATACAGCCGCCGCCTGGCCAACTGCCTTTTCAAGATCCGCTTCATCCCACCTAGCTAAATCCCCCAGAGTCAAAATGCCACGCAACTCCAAGGTCTGCGCAGTCCGCTTCCCTACCCCAGGCAACGCCCCAATTGGCAAAGAATGCAAAAAAGGAAGAGTCGCGGACTTCGGGATAAGCAAAATCCCATCCGGCTTCGCATGTGCCGAAGCTATCTTCGCGACAGTCTTTGTTGCGGCAATACCAACAGATGCAGGCAAGTGAAGCTGGCCCTTAATCTCTGCCCTCAGTTTCTGCCCTATTTCCAAAGGCGTTCCAAACATCCGCCTAGCACCAGACACATCCAAATACGCCTCATCAATACTGGCAGGCTCCATCACCGGCGTATATTTCTCCAAAATCGCCATCACCCTTTGCGAATACGCCACGTACTCTCCACGCCGCCCACGAATAAACAATGCTTCAGGAGCTAGCGCCTTAGCCTGCGAAATCGGCATACCCGCATGAACCCCCTTAGCCCTCACATCATACGTACAAGAGGTAACCACGCCCCTACCACTGGTCCCGCCAACCACCAAAGGCAAACCTGCTATACGCGGATCAAGCGCGACCTCAACCGAAGCAAAAAAGCTATCCATATCAACATGCAATATTGGAGCGCCCGAATCATCAGTACCCCAATCTTTGCGGACATGAGAATCTCTAGGAGACACGGACATACTGGAACCGTACCAAGAGAAAACCCACAACACCAGGGCGCGAGAAATAGGGCAAAGCACGGCGCTGGGCCGTAGACTTTGGAGAATGCTGCGAATAGTTGAAGACGGCAACATAGTATCTTTGGTCGTAGACGGGGCAGAACAAAGCCGAATCGACCAAACAAATCCCGGACGCCTTGAGTTTGAATACATGCAGCAAATCGATGCCGCAATCACTTCCATTTGGGCCAAACCCCTGCCACTCAAAGTCGCCCACGTCGGCGGCGGAATCTGCGCGCTCCCATGGGCCATAGAATGTGGGCGACCCGGGTCTTCCCAAATAGCCTTCGAAGTTGACCCACAAATTGCCGAACTAGCCCGCGAAAAACTTCCACTTCCACGCAAACCAAGACTTCGCATTCGAATATCCGATGGACGCGCCGCCCTTGAACAAAGCAAAGCCCACTTCGATGTCATTGTCAGAGACGCATTCCTTGGCACCACCGTTCCAAGCCATCTACACACCACCCAATGGTACGAAATAGTCAAAACACATCTGAACAGTCAAAATGGTGGCGGACTCTATGCGGCAAATGCAGCGCATGGCCGCGGCATAGACGCCCGAAACGACATCGCAGCCGCAGCTGCAGTATTTAACCAAATTGCAGTCATCGGAGAATCAAAAGTGATCAAGAACGCAAGATGGGGAAACCTCATAATCCTTGCGTGGGATGACCCCGGCCTCGTAAACCTTGACCAACTAGACCGAAGCCTCCGCAAACTCCCACTTCCCGCATCGCTCATGCGTCAAGCCCGAGTACAAAAATGGATCTCCGGGATTACTGCGAGTCAGGATCGCCCTCCCACGGTTTAGGAGCGCGATGGCGTCCGCGGGGCGGAAAATCTGACCCATCAGACTCAGCACCAGATTCTGTCTGCCCGTCTGACTGCTGCCCTGCCGACTGCGAACCTGAAGACTGGGAACTTGCCGACTGACTACGAAGGTAACGCTCAATGGCTTCCCCCAAGGCCTCGCCGACATTTTCATCAACCGACTCCAAAGACTCATCTTCAACAGGCGTTGTCAAGAAAGAAGCTTCACCGCGTATCACCGCGTCATAGTGATTTTCAAGAGACTCAACAGCGCGATGAACGTCAGGGTTACTCTCCAAAGCCCGCTCAACCTGTCCAGCATCCTCATCCGCACCCTGTTCAAGATCCCCAATAGGCAGCGACAAATCCGTCAGCTCAGAAAGTTTAGAAAGAAGAGCCGAACCCGCACGCGGGAAAGTCGATTCAGACATGTAATAAGGAACAGCAGCAACCAACCCCATACCATGAATGCCCTGCTTAGAAAGCCGGTACTGCAAAAACGCACTAAGCGGAGCCGGGAAACGCATCACGCCACCCATCAACGACTGTTCAGGGACCAACTCTTTATCAGTACTTTGAACATGCACCGCAGTTGGACGCGTATGCGGGACAGCAGCAGGAACACCATGAAACGATGCCACAAGTTCCACGCCAGCATTCTTCGCAATGTCAGCAATGTCGCGGGCGAAAGCCTCCCACCGCGCATCCGGCTCTGGGCCATGCAACACAAGGACAGGCGTCCCCGCATCATCATGAACCAAGTCAAGCGCAATCTCTGGCGTCACAACATCAGTTGTGACCCAATCCTCCATGGTCATAACCGGCCGGTGTGACCTGTAATCAATCAACTCGTCAATATCAAACGTTGCCACACGCTCAGGAGAGAGCGTTCGCAACAACTGGACGGTCGCCAACGTTCCGGCGGCTCCCGCATCCATGGCGCCTTCGAAATGCGTCACAAGAATAGGCGCTTTTGCACCCGCCCCTGGTCCGTCCTCATACATCCTTTGGTGGTTCATGTTCCCTCCCTCCAAATCTAAAACTACCGCGCATTTGGCGCTCTGGCGAGGATTGCGCTACCAGGGAAACAATAGGTGCTACCTGTCACGTGGATTGGGGTTTCATAATCGAGGTTTGAGGGCGATAATTGTTAGCTGACTGTTTTTACGTTCAAACGAAAGGGCGTCTTGGGGAACCAACGAGAAGCAGAGATCCGCGTTGAGCAAGACTGCGTTGACCGCGCCTACGCCCAACTGGACTCTCAGCGAAAAAAATACCGTGCAGAACAACGCAAGGTTGAAGCCACCGGCGCATGGGGTACGCCTCAAGCCCGCACAGAGCGCGACGTCACCGCTGCGCACTACGGAGACCGCGCCGCAAGGCTTGAACGCGTTGAAGACCGCCTTGTTTTTGGCCGCCTCGACACCACTGACGGTGGGGTCATGCACGTTGGACGGACAGGACTCAAACAAAATGATGGAAAACGCATCCTCACAGATTGGCGGGCTCCGGCAGCAATGCCGTTTTATCGCGCCACATCAGGGGACCCATTAGGTGTTGTCCGACGACGACACATTTCAACCCGAATGCGTGAGGTTCGCGGCCTTGAAGATGAGATGCTTGACTCTGTTGAAGAATCATCCGAACTGAAGTTTCAAGGCGAAGGCGCGCTCATGGCCAGCTTGGGTTCTGCCCGCGATGGACACATGAGCGACATAGTTGCCACAATCCAAGCCGAACAAGACAAAGTTGTGCGCGCCCCTGCAAAAGGAATAGTTGTTGTTCAAGGCGGTCCAGGGACCGGCAAGACAGCAGTCGCCCTTCACCGTGCCGCCTACCTGCTTTACTCTGAGCGCGATCGCCTAGAAAGATCCGGCGCACTAATCGTCGGCCCAACCCGAGATTTCTTGCGTTACATTGAACAAGTCCTTCCCTCTCTGGGTGAAACAGGCGTCGTATCAGTGACAATGGGGGATCTGCTGCCAAACACAAGCACAAGCCTGGCCGACAGCCCCGAAATTACGGCCGCCAAAGGCTCCTTAGGTTGGATAAAGACACTTAAGGAAGCAGTTCGAAGCTTAGAGCGGGTCCCAAGGGAACCGATCAAAATCAGGGTCGGCGCAAAAACATGCACGCTAACGCCTGAAACTATCTTGAATGCGCGCACACGAGCACGCCGAAGCAGCAAACCTCACAACGAAGCCCGGGAAGCATTCGCAACCGAACTTTTGGACGACCTCGTTAGCCAACTAAGTGAATCCGACCGCGACCCTGACACAATGTCCTGGTGGCGCGAACGCGTGCGGGACTCACCAGAAGCCCGGCGGGCAATAAACCTTGCGTGGATGCCAACCAGGCCAATTACCCTTCTGGAACGTCTTTACGCCAAGCCCGAATTCTTGGCCCGTGTTGGTTCGAACCTCAGTGAAACCGAGCGCGGCCTCGTCAACCGCCCAAAAGGGGCACCACTGACCATTGCAGATATTCCGCTGCTAGATGAGCTTGAAGAACTGCTAGGGCACTCCCCTCTGTTCGAAAAAGCATCTACCAGGGCAAACCAATTACGACAAGAAGAAATTGAACGTGCCGAAGCAGCAATAATCGGACAAAACCTTGGCGGCGGCATCGTCAACGCTGAAATGCTTGCCGAGCGAGCACGCGGGGAAGAAGACTGGAAACCACTATCAGAACGAGCCAGAGAAGACCGCGGCTGGGCCTACGGTCATATAGTAGTTGACGAGGGACAAGACCTGTCACCAATGATGTGGCATTCGCTGCTACGCAGATGCCCATCGCGCTCCTTCACAGTAGTTGGCGACCTAGATCAAGCCCGCGGTCAAACGCGCCCCAAATCCTGGAGCGAAGCCCTAGGTCCTGCCGGAAGCGGACTCAGCCAGCAAAACATTTTGACTGTCTCATATAGAACACCCAAGACGATCACTGACTTAGCCGCAGACGTTCAAGCAGCAATTGGCCAGCCAGTCCACTTCCCCGTAACTGCCGCCAGGGACCTTCCACACGCAATCGAAACAACGAAGCATCCCGCAAATGAGCTTTCAAATGGCGTTTACAGTGCGCTTACCGAAGAGAGAAAAATCCTCGATGAAGCGCTTGGCGAGGGCGAAGGAAGCATCGCAATCATCGTCCCACCAAGACTCAAACAAGACTTCGTAGACGCCGCAGCTCCCAGGGTCAGCGTCATAGTCCCAAGTGACGCAAAAGGCCTCGAATACGACACCACAATCCTTGTTGAGCCATCCGAAATTCTCCAAAGCGGTCCAGGTGACCTTTTTGTCGCTATGACAAGATCCACAAGGCGGCTGCGAACAATACACACGACAGACCTACCAGCAGGATGGACAAAGCCCCAACAGTCGGGTGCGTCACTGGCAGAATCTGGACAAACCGAAAAATACTAATGGAAAACTGGCACGATTAAATGGTGACTAAAGCACTCCTTTTAGAAGACCCCCACGAAACCGCAAATGAAACACTAATTGAACACGATATTGAAGTTACCCGTGTTCCTGGTGCACTTGATGAAGATGAGTTAATTCGGGCATTAGAGGGCGTAAAGATTGTCGGCATTCGTTCAAAAACTAAGATCACACGGCGTGTCATAGAGGCATCACCGAAGCTTAGGATGATTGGCGCTTACTGCATTGGCACAAACCAGATTGACCTTGAAGCAGCCAAAGAAGCCGGTATAGCCGTATTCAACGCACCCTATGCCAACACACGTTCTGTGGTTGAACTGGCCATCGCTGAAATCATCTCATTGGCACGAATGCTCACAGTTCGCACCGAAAGCCTGCATGACGGAATCTGGAACAAGTCATCCGCCCACTCTCATGAGGTCCGGGGAAGAACACTTGGAATCATCGGTTACGGGTCGATTGGCACACAACTATCTGTCCTCGCAGAATCCCTTGGGATGAACGTCATCTTCTATGACATTGCGGAAAAACTTGCGCTAGGCAACGCCAAACGCAAAGACTCCATGGAAGAAGTACTTCAAGAAGCCGACGTCATCTCGATTCACGTTGATGGTGCAAAGTCAAACGCCAACCTATTTGGGGACAGGGAGTTCTCAATGATGAAGCCCGGAGCCAGGTTCATCAACTTGTCGCGCGGCTTCATCGTTGATATAGAAGCACTCAGATCACACCTGGTATCCGGTCACCTACGCGGTGCCGCCGTGGACGTCTTCCCAACTGAGCCCAAAGCGAACGGGGACCGATTCGACTCACCCCTACTTGGCCTACCAAATGTGATTTTGACACCACACATTGGCGGTTCAACTGTCGAAGCGCAAGAAGCTATCGGCAGATTCGTATCAGGCAAGCTGGTTGACTACTTGCGATTTGGCGTCACCGATATGAGCGTAAACTTGCCTAACCTAGCCCCAGCGCCACCAAGTGGTTCCAAGAAACGCATGTGCTTAGTTCACCGCAATGTACCTGGTGTTATGGGTGAGCTGAACATGGTCTTCGCGAAGCACAAAGTAAACGTTGACGCCCAGTCCCTCGCTACCCAAGGAGAATTTGGATACGCTGTGACTGACTTGGCCCAGGAGCTCCCTCAAGAAACCATTGACTACATTCGGGCAATGGATGCGACGATTCGGCTCCGTTGTCTAACCGTGGGGTGAAACCTTGAACTTAACTGATCAGCTACGGGGCAGTTACGCCCCCGGAGTCCCTTACACCATTGACGTTCCAGACATTCGCATCCACGAGATTCTGTTCGAAACGGCAAAAAGGTATCCAAATCGCGCTGCTTTGGACTTCTTAGCAAGGCAAACCACGTATAAAACTTTGGTTGCAGAGGTGCGACAGGCTGCAACAGTCCTGTACCACGCTGGTGTCAGGCCCGGTGACCGCGTGGCCATGGTCATGCCTAACTGCCCTCAACACGTGCAAGCGATTTTTGCGACTTCATTACTGGGAGCGATCGTAGTTGAGCACAATCCCTTAGCACCTGAAGAGGAACTTAAAGGCGAGTTCAAACGCCACGGCGCGCGGGTAGTCGTTGCGTGGGAGAACTCCGTAGAACGTTTAGGTTTCCTAGCAAAAGACGCACTCATTTTCGGTGTGAATCTTGCTTCCGCTATGTCCCCATTGTCCCGCACACTGGTTCACCTGCCTATTCCTAGCGTTCGGGCAAAGAAGAAAATGCTTGGTGCGCCCACCCCCAGCTACGTGAAAGACTGGGACAAGGCAGTGCGCGGCGCTGATGAATGGCAAAGCACGCCAGATACCAGCCCAGATGACACGGCGTTACTAATCCACACAGGTGGAACAACTGGTGTCCCAAAAGCCGTCATGCTTTCACACAAAAACCTGGTAGCCAACGCCAACCAAGACACTGCGTGGGTGAACAATCTTCATGAGGGTGCTGAGGTCTTCACGGCTGCCCTCCCATTCTTCCATGCCTTCGGTTTTGGGGTCTCACTACTGGCCGGAATCCGCCTGGGTGCAACGATTGCCGTGTTTCCAAAACCTGATCCCGCGCAAATCCTTCTAAGCCAACGGCGACTCCCCGTCACGTTTTTCGTGGGAGTTCCAGTCATTTATGACCGCCTCCTTGACGCTGCAGAAGAAATGGACATTGACCTCAGCTCCATTCGTTATGCCATCTCTGGCGCGATGTCTATGGACGCCGAACTTGCTGCCAGGTGGGAAAAAGCAACTGGCGGTTACATGATTGAAGGCTACGGAATGTCCGAAGCAGCCCCAATCATTCTTGGTTCCCCCGTGTCCCCTCTTCGTCGCCCAAGCACTCTAGGCATTCCCTTTCCATCAACCGAAGTTCGAGTCGTTGACCCAGAGAACCCGGCGAAAGATCTCCCCGATGGTGAAACCGGTGAGCTTTTGGCGCGCGGCCCTCAAGTGTTCGCAGGTTACTGGAATGACCCCGAAGAAACTGCTCACGCCCTGAAAGACGGCTGGCTTCACACTGGCGACCTTGTGAAAATCGTCGACAACTTTGTTGTCATGGCAGACCGCCGCAAAGAGCTCATAATCTCTGGGGGATTCAACATTTATCCCACCCAGGTTGAGGACGCGGTCCGATCCATGCCTGGGGTCGAAGATGTTGCTGTAGTCGGCATGCCTGGCGGCTCATCTGGCGAAGAGGTCGTTGCAGCTTTAGTCCTGGAAGCTGGGTCTTCTCTAACATTAGCTGACGTGAGGACTTGGGCCGAGAAGTCTTTGGCGCACTACGCTTTGCCCCGCAAGATTGTGATTGTCTCAGAGCTTCCCCGTTCACAAATCGGCAAAGTTCTTCGCAAGGCTGTTCGTGAGCAAGTTGCTGGATTCAGTCTGGCAGCCAAAGATCTTGTTGAGCACGTGGCAAACGCATATAAAGAGTCAGTTGATACGCCAAAGAGTTCAGACAGCCCGTTGGGGAAATCTCATCCGCAGCCTCCCCACACAACTCCCGACGCACACGCCCCTCACTCGACTCCCAACCCACCAACTTCTAACCCACCAACTTCCGACACGACTTCTAACCCACAAACTTCCGACAA
>DAIOFF010000028.1:0-18268 GCA_036745855.1 Scrofimicrobium sp.
TAGCCCTTAGCAAAAACACCTATTCTGAGACAGACCGGGCTTTCGTTGTCACTGGACTTCAATTTCCTGAAGGGTTAGTTTCTGCACCATTAGCCGCCAAAACTAAGTCCCCAGTCTTCCTCTCAAATGGAAAATGCCTGGAAAAAGGGGTACTTGATGAGATAAGTAGGTTAGGCGTCACTAGACTGACACTACTTGGTGGTAGCGCAGTACTTGATGCGAGCGTTGAACAGTTCAAGAGATGTTGAATGCTTGCGCCCACTGTCTACAACCACGCAGTGCACCTGACCTATGCAGTGCACCTGTGGCGAAAGGAGCCATGATGAGAAAAAGGAAAATGCACGGTACTCATATCGTTGCAGCCTTAGCAATGCTATTGGGCCTCTGCGCGCCTGGAGTAGCAAATGACTCTGGAATCCCCAATGTCGACGAGCGCCTGGCTGGGCAAGATCGCTACGAAACGGCAGTCTCTGTCTCAAGAGCAGGATTTCCAAACAAAACCGCAAAAGTCTTCCTGGCATCCGGAGAACATTTCCCAGATGCACTATCAGCCACGACAGCTGCGGCCGCATCCGGAGGCACATTACTGCTTAGTAAAGGCAGTGAGATTCCCCAAGCTGTCAAGACTGAGCTAACACGTTTAGCCCCCGAAGAAATATTCCTAATAGGTGGACCAAATACTCTTGCAACAAGTGTGGAGCAAGAAGCTGCGGCGTTTGCCAAAGTCACCAGGATCGGCGGGAAAGACCGCTATGACACCTCAATGCAGTTGACATTGCGGTTCTTCCCTGAAGATTCAAGCACGGTTTACTTCGCTACTGGTGAGAACTTTCCTGACGCGCTGACAGCTGGGGCTGCAGCAGGAGCTTTTTCCCTTCCACTTGTTTTAGTTCGCGGTTCTGACCCCACCTTGGATGAAGCAACCCGTAGTCTGATTGACCATCTAGACATAAAAAAGGCCTATGCAATTGGTGGCAATAGAGCGATAGGAGACCGAATGTTTTCCGATATTCGCTCACTAATCCCAAGCGTCAGCAGACTTGCTGGCGAAAACAGATATGAGACCGCTGCTGCAATAGCAAAAACGTGGGGACACGCAGATAAAGCTCTAATAGCATCCGGGGACACTTACCCAGATGCACTTGTTGGGTCGGTTCTGGCAGCCAAAGAAAACACCCCCCTGCTCATAACCGAACCGCTTTGCTTCACACCTGAGGTCAGCCGCACCATGATTGATTTGGGCGTTGAAGGATTAACCATCCTTGGCCGCCCCGAAAGCCTTCCCGATGATGTTGCCCAAGGCGTTGGCTGCTACATGCCCCACGGCTAATCTGAACCGAAAAGGTCACGAGTAAAAACTTTATGAGCAAAAGGACGAAGGGACTCATCAACTCGGTTTGAAACAATCAAATCAGAGCGCTTCACAAAAGCGTCGAAGTCATTGCACACTTCTATTCCGTCAAATGTGCTGTCTGGCAGCAATGGTTCATAAACCACTAGTTTCATGCCACGGGATAAAAGCCGCTCCATGATTCCCTGAATGGATGACTGTCTGAAGTTGTCTGACCCCGACTTCATGGTTAGCCGGTAGACGCCTACTGTTGCAAAATCATTGCCCTCTAACCGTGCAGCAATTTGCGAGGCCAAAAAGTCCATTCGCGTTCGGTTTGAGTCGACGACTGCCCGAATCAGGTTCTGGGGTACATCCTGATAATTCGCCAATAACTGTTTAGTGTCTTTTGGAAGGCAATACCCACCATAGCCAAAGGATGGATTGTTGTAGTGGTTGCCAATGCGCGGGTCCAAACCAACGCCTTCGATTATTGCAGCGGGGTTCAACCCACGGCTGGCTGCATAGGTATCTAACTCGTTAAAATATGCGACCCGCAGCGCCAAGTAAGTATTCGAAAACAGTTTGATTGCTTCAGCTTCAGTCGTCCCAGTGACCAGAACTGGAGGAACTGTCTTCGCAGCCTTTTCTAGAATATCCCCAAACCTCAAGGCGGCCTCTTTACTGGCATCAGTTTCCAAAGAACCAACAACTATCCTGCTTGGACTGAGGTTGTCCGAAAGCGCATGCCCTTCCCGCAAGAACTCTGGTGAAAAGAGCACCCGCTCATCGCCAACCCCTGCCGTAAAGCCAACAGGAACTGTTGACTTGATGACAATAAAGGCGCGTTCGTTGACCAAACGAACTGCCTCAATAGTCTCCTGGACAGAATCCGTATTGAAGTAGTCAAGTTCTGGGTCGTAGTCAGTCGGAGTCGCGACAACCACAAAATCCGCATCCCGGTAAGCCACAAATGGGTCACCTGTTGCTTTGAGTTTGAGATCATTTGAAGCCAACCATTTGGCGGCCTCTTCATCAGCAACCGTAGGCAACCCCTGATTGAGCAATTCGACCCGCTTGGGATCAATATCTAGGGCCGTAACAGTATTTTGCCGTGCCAGCAACACTGACATTGCTAAACCCACATAACCGAGTCCTGCGACCGCAATTTTCAAGAGTTGCCGCCTTTGCTAAAGCCTCACTGACTCACCACATGCGGCAGAAGTAAGGATTGCTTCCACCACCCGGATCGTCTCTAACCCTTCACGCATCGTGACCGCTGAGTTCTCCTGTCCAAGGATCGCATCCCTAAAGCCCGCATGCTCCACTGCCAAAGGCTCACGTTTTTGCAGTGCGTACCTGATGACAGTGCCTTCAGACACCCCGCGGAATGCGGCAATTTGATCCCATTCAACTGGGAACTCACCATTTTCGAAGAACGTCAGATCACCAAGCGCAGTGTCAGCAACAAGAGCTCCATGCTCACCAACCGCGATAGTGGTCCTATCTTTGTAGGGAGTCAGCCAGTTGACCAGGTGATTTACAAGAATCCCATTGGTGAACCTGCCTGAAGCAGCCAACATGTCTTCATGCTGACGCCCTGAACGATGAGAAACTTGGGCAAAAATCAACTCATAGGGTGCCCCCGCCACCCAGGACGCAAGGTCGACATCGTGAGTCGCTAGGTCTTTTACTACCCCAACGTCAGAAATACGCGCAGGAAACGGTGATTGTCTGCGCGTGACAACCTGATAGACCTCACCAAGTTGCCCCTCCGCAATCCTCTTACGCATTTCCAGCAAAGCCGGGTTGCATCGTTCAACATACCCAACTGCGCCAACCAATCCTGCTTTCTCAAAAGCCTCTACGATTCGTTTACCTGAAGCAGAATCCGCAGCTAGCGGCTTTTCCACCAAAGTATGAACCCCTGCTTCGGCCAACTTGAGTGCAGCTTCCTCATGGAGCACTGTTGGTACCGCAACAATACATGCGTCAATACCAGCACCGATGAGTTCATCAACGGAAGAAAGCACATCTAAGTTACCGGCCACACCAAACTTATCGCCAGCGGGGTCAGCCACTGCCACCAAATCAAAACCTTCTGTGGCGCGGGCATTACGAACATGGTGGCGTCCCATCGAGCCAATGCCAAGTACGCCAACTCTCAGATCACTCATGAGCCCGCCTTTGCGGTCTTGTTGACGGCCGTAACGATCCTGGCCAAATCGTCCTCAGTGAGACTTGGATGAACGGGCAACGAGATGACCTCGGCAGCCGCCTTCTCAGTCTCAGGAAGGTTCAATCCTGGGGCAAACTTTTCAAGAGACGCCAGCCTGTGGTTCGGAATTGGGTAATAAACGCCAGAACCCACTTGGTAGTTCTCACGCAGAGCAACCACAAATGCATCGCGATCCTGCTCAGGAACGCGAATCGTGTACTGGTGATACACATGCACGCCGTCTTTCGCGACTGGAGGAGTAACTACGCCCTCCAAGTTCTCATCTAAGAACTTTGCGTTTGCTTGTCGCTTCGCTGTCCATTCTTCAAGGTGACGCAACTGAGTGCGTCCAATCGCCGCATTGATGTCAGTCATACGATTGTTGAGGCCAACCATTTCATTGGCATACTGTTTCTCCATACCTTGATTGCGCAAAACCCGCACGCGCCTGGCGATTTCTTCATTTCCTGTCGTGACCATACCGCCCTCGCCAGAAGTCATGTTCTTCGTCGGGTAAAGAGAAAATGCACCAAAAACTCCGAACGTACCTACCTTTTGCCCATCCAGCGACGCGCCGTGTGCCTGGCAGGCGTCCTCAAAAATGGCAAGATCATGGGCCGCGGCAAGTGCTTCAAAGGCTTCCATATCTGCCGGATGCCCATATAAATGCACTGGCATGATTCCTTTTGTTCGAGGCGTAATTGAAGCCTGCGCAGCCTTAGGATCCATGCAGAAATAGTTTGGTTCAATATCAACAAACACGGGGGTCGCACCAGTGATCGCCACTGAGTTCGCCGTCGCTGCGAATGTGAAAGATGGCACTAAGACTTCATCACCTGGCCCAATACCAGCGGCAAGAAGCCCCAAGTGAAGCGCTGAGGTACCTGAGTTCACCGCAACCGAAAAGGCCTCGTCCACCACCTGATCGGAGAACTCCTGCTCAAATGCTGCAACTTCAGGGCCTTGGGCAACCATCCCTGACCGCAAAACTGCCGTTACAGCCTCAACTTCTTCTTCGCCAATAATGGGCTTCGCTGGTGGGATGAAGTTCAGATCACTCACTATCTACTTCTTTCAATTGTTTTTCTGCTGACTCACGATATAGCTGACCAGTTTGCGGACACTTGAAGTATCCGGGACGTGACTGAACAGGCTCCAATTTGACGCCTACACGCCCAACCCAGCCTACCTGTTTTGCTGGAACCCCCATCACCAGTGCGAAAGCTGGAACGTCCCGTGTTACTACAGCGCCAGCCGCAACAGTCGCCCATGGGCCTATTGTCACAGGTGCCACACAGACTGCGCGTGCACCTATTGCTGCCCCCTCGCCAATAGTGACGCCTACCGCATCCCAATCGTCGGCACTTTTTGGTGTCCCATTTGGATTCACTGCGCGCGGATTATGGTCATTCGTCAAAACCACAGCAGGACCGATAAACACACCGTCGGCAAGCTTTGCTGGTTCGTACACTAGGGCATAGTTCTGCACCTTGCAGTTTGCTCCAAGTGTCACTCCCGTGCCGATGTATGCACCGCGTCCCACGACGCAGTTCTCACCGATCACTGCACCTTCACGCACTTGAGCTAGATGCCAAATGCTGCTGCCGTCCCCAATGGTTGCATCTTTAGCAACGTCTGCCGAATCGACGATTCTTGCGGGCATGGCTCCTCCTTTAGTTGTGATTAACCCTATCTCAGGCCGTGTAGTAGTTTCCTCTCCCTCTTCCTCATGCCAGAATAGTGTTGTGGCAATTTCTGATACTTGGCTGGTAGTGCCTCTTTATAATGAGGGGCCGGTCATTGAAGATGTCCTCCGTGACTGTCGGAAGACGTTTCCGGGGGTGGTGTGCGTTGATGACGGATCACGTGATGACAGTGCGATGATTGCCGAGGCCGCGGGGGCGGTCGTTGTGCGCCACCCAATCAATATGGGGCAGGGTGCGGCGCTTCAAACTGGACTTGATTATGTTCTTAAATACACCGACGCGAAGTACGTTTGTACGTTTGATGCTGACGGCCAGCATGATACTGCTGACGTTGTAGCAATGCGCTCAAGAGCAATTGATGATGACCTAGCCATTATTTATGGATCGCGGTTTTTGGAGGGGAAAGCTCCCGTTGGGTGGGCAAAAAAGCTGGTCCTCAAGACTGCCGCGGCCGCTACCAGGATGCGAACTGGGTTGAAACTGACTGATGCTCACAACGGCCTGCGCCTTTTGCGCCGTGATGCCGTGGAATCTGTGCACATGCAGCAAAATCGGATGGCTCACGCTTCTGAGATTGTTGGCCAGCTTGCTGCTTCGAAACTGCCCTGGGCCGAAATGCCGGTAAACATTCGTTACACCGACTATTCAAAGAGTAAAGGGCAATCTTTGCTGAACTCAGTTAATATTCTAGTTGAGCTAGTGATGGGATGACCGTGGACTACATCGTCATCAAAGTACTTCTAATATTGGGTTTAGTTCTGATCGCATATTTCCTAATGCGACCGGTAAAAAGTGCCAGCCACTTGGCGTTGCGACGTATTTGGATGATGCTTGTAGTTCTACTGGCAGCTTTTGCAGTTATTTTCCCAGAACTTTTGAACGGGCTTGCCCGAACTATTGGTGTCGCCAGCGGCGTCAACCTAGTTGTATATATCCTTGTCATTGCAGTATTCACGCAGATGGCCACAAGCTACAGACGTGATCTTGCGACTGACCGAAAAATCACTGCCTTATCCCGGGCACTTGCGCTTCAATCAGCCCCCAAGGGGTCAAATACCGTTAGTGGTGATTCTGGTTCTAACATGTCAGAATCAGGCATAATGACCTCAGATAGCCAAGAACAAGAGGACCATGAGTAACAACGACAAGGCCGCTAGGACTACTGCACACTCTGCGTTTAATCCACGTAGTTTTCCGTGGATAAGTACCTTGTTGGCGACGCTATTGGCATTGGGATTGTTCGTTGGTATTAGTGGTGCAATCTTAGTTATTGGCCTAGATAACCAAGTTAAGGGCGCAGTAATAAACCTCGAAAAATTCGGCCAAAGCACTGATCCTGGCCCAGCTATACCTGCAGATGGGTTTGCTGGCCGTCCTGTGAATCTAATTGTGATTGGTATTGATTCGCGCGCCGGAGAAAACGCGAATGTAGGTGCTGGAACTCCTGATGTGATCGAATCTGAACTGAATGACACGAACATGCTCATTCACCTTTCAGCAGATAGAACGTCTGCGACGGTTGTGTCAATCCCCCGCGACCTAATGACTACACTCGCAACTTGTCAGACCATTAATGGCGACTTTGTTGGCGGATACTATGGGCAGTTCAACACGGCTTTCTCTTTGCCAAAGACCTGGGAAGAAACTGATACAGCCGCTGGAATCGCGTGCGTACAAGCAACAACTGAGCTTCTTAGTGGCATGAAGATGGACGGCTTTGCCATCATCGATTTTGTTGGTTTCCAAGACCTGGTCAAAACCCTTGGCGGTTTAGAAATCTGTGTCGACACTGAAGTTGAAGACGTGGAAGCTCAACTTGAGCCTTTTGGCCCCGGATGTAAAAAGCTTTCCCCCGACCAAGCTCTAGCTTATTCGCGTGCCAGGAAAGATCCCTCCCTTGGGGATGGCTCTGATATTGGCAGAATCGGGCGACAACACGAAGTCGTATCGGCAATGGTCGACGAGGTGATGAAGACAAATGTTCTCACCGACTTTTTGAAGTTACATGCGTTTGTTCAAGAAGCCCTAAACACGATGTCAGTTTCGCAGTCCCTCAGTGACCTCACCGCAGATATGGGGTTGCTCAGCTCTCTGAAGGGTATTCCTGCCGAAAACTTTAGGTTCGTGACACTTCCTTGGGGCACAGATCCAGAAGATCCGAACCGCGTCGTTGCATTGGAACCCCTCGCAGGAGACATGTGGGCAGCCTTACAAAATGACACTTCCCTCCCCCCAGGAACTCCCTTCAAAACAATGGGCGGCGACTATTTCATTGTCGGTGACGACGGTGCGCCAATCCCGGCCGAAGACAACGGTGGGGGTCTCATCACGCCAATTGATCCAAGTTACGGTACAACTGATCCTGGGACCGAAGAATTCGATCCCTCCTATAATGAGGATTATGGCAACGGGGAGTATTAATGGCAATCCCGCCTTCCTTTGAACCTGGCGGTACCAGGAAAAGGCCAAGCAGGAACGAAACGGACAATCCACCAGCATTTTCACCAGACCCGGAACGTCAGTCCAGACAACCGCGGCCAGCGCCTCATAATCCACAGCGCCGGTCAGTCTACTCGGAGCAATCTGGCGAACCGCACGATCCAGCTGCGCAGAGGCAAGATTACGCTCAACCTATACACACGCAGCCACCCATTTATGCCCCTCACAGGCAGAATAATCAGGCACCTGGCGTACAGATGACTGCGGTTCAACCTGGTCAGTTGCCTCCGCATGCCCCTGCGCCCACAAGGCCTATGACGTACCCGGAAGCTCCGGGGGCAAGCGCACCACGGAAAAGGCGTAGAAAATGGCCTTGGGTGATTCTGATTGTCGTTGCTGTCGTTGTTGGATGGCCTGCGTGGCTTTTGTTTTACACAAACCAAAACCTGGACCACGTCGATGCTTTAGTGCCTGGAACAGATACAGCAGGAACCACATACCTACTTGCGGGCTCTGATCAGCGCCCCGAGGGATGGAATGAAGAAGATGTGGAAGGCGGCCGTTCAGACTCCACGGTTTTGATTCACAAAGCACCAAATGGGCAAGTAAGCATGGTTTCATTGCCGCGCGATACGTATGTAGAGATTCCCGGATACGGTTGGAACAAACTCAATGCCGCTTTTAGTTTCGGTGGTCCAGAACTGCTTGTGGAAACCGTACAAAATCTAACGGGTCTCACGATTGATCATTACGCGCAAATCAACATGGACGGAGTATCTCAACTTGTAGATGCCGTGAATGGCGTTGAAATGTGCCTGGACATGGATGTAGATGAGCCGCATTCGGGACTCAAATGGGAGGCCGGCTGTCACGAAGTTGATGGGGCCACTGCCCTAGCCTTGGCGCGAATGCGTTACCAAGATCCGCGCGGTGACCTTGGACGCTCTCAGCGTCAACGCGAACTCATGGGTGCCGTCGCAGGAAAGGCCATGTCCTTTGGGACTTTTTTCAATCCGGGCCAACAACTCAGTTTGTCGCGGGCAGGGACTAATACTCTCACAGTTGATGAGTCCATGAGCGTGTTTGATGTTGGACGCTTATTGCTTACCTTCGGGGCAGCTGGCGAACTATCAGGTACACCACCGCTTTGGTCAACTTCAGAAATGACCGAGGTAGGCGCGGTAGTCCTGATTAACGAAGATGCTGCACCGGGGTTCTTCCAAAAGATGATAGATGGAACATTGACCCCTGCTGATTTTGAATCTGAGTTCTAACTTTCCCAGTACGGATGTTTTTGGGTCAGTTCCTCTTCCCTTCACCGCATTGCTCAAAAGAGCAGTATGGCAGATACCAGTTTCGCTTTGTGGGGTTATCGGCCTAATGGCCTAATAGCCCCACTTTGCAGCCATAGCACTGTGCGAACTGACATAGCCCCACAAGCCTATGTCTATTGCCACAATGCTATGTCCAAAAGACAATCCTAGATTTCAAACCTAGACACCAATAAAGTGCTCGTGAAAAATCGAAGCCACACGTTCTTTCGAATGCACTTCAGTCACGAAGTCACGGCCCGCTTGCTTTAGGTGTTCATACTTTTCTGGATTACGCGCAATGTCCTGGACAACATCCCCAATTGTATCTGGCGTGGCCTGAATAATAGGCAGATCACAACCAGTTTGCTCTTTGATGATCTTGCGGTTACGGTCCCACACCTGCGCAATCACAAGTTTACCTAAAGCCATCGCCTCCATTGAAGCAATCCCGTAGAGGCCCATTGCCACTTGATCAATGACCACGTCTGCCTCAGCCACGTGTTTTGGCACATCCACGGGCTCCATCATGGTCGGTTCACGAAAGTCAATCAGCCCGTCCCCCGCAAGTTTGCGCATCGGTTCCAAAATGTACTGGGACCCTTTCAAATGCGGATTGGTCGGCGTATGCAAAACCGCTAGTTTGTCATGGCTGCTTCTGTTTGCCAGGGCAAGATTTTCACCCGTAAGCCACACGGCCTCGTTAATAAGAGTTGGCACCCACACTGCATTTGGTCTGTATACCAACAGATCAGGAGTGTCTACGAACTCGACTAACTCGCCGTAGTGATCTAGGAACTTATGAACAAAATCCGTTGTCTTCACTAGGCGCTCAGTGAGGCCATCAAGGTCATATTGGAAAGGCGAATAGGGCTCAACCTCTCGGTGAATGGATGGGGTACGAATTTCTGACCCATATGACAGGAGCGCAACTTTACGTCCTGCCTCAAGCATGGAATCAACATCGCGATATACGTCGTGGTCATGGGCCCGCCCCATGAGTGGCTTCCCGGACTCTACGATCACGTGTGTGAACTGCCGCGTCAGCGCTTCCTTTTGCTTCTGCCCCCATTTATCTGAGTAAAGAAGAACGCGGTCTGGAACGGTGACGTCTGATGGCCAATGCCGCGCGCCTTCGGCCTGCATCTGTAGGCTGACTGCCTCCGTTTTGCCTTTTCCTCTTGCTTCCGAGGTGTCCTCGATTGCCCGCGCATACAAGTAACTTTGCGCGCACGGGTTTTGCATTCCCACAAACACACTTGGGCTGAGCGCGCCGTTGTAGTTGTTTTTTTCGGGGCGCGCCACCTGCGCCTGTTCCTTGGCCGAATACGACCACTGTTTGGGGACTGCTAACTCCCGCACACCCGCCGGAAGGTACGGGGCTACTTGCTTTGCCAACTGTTTGATGGCAGATCTGCGCGGAGCATCAGGCGTTGAAGACATGAAGCTGTCCTTTTTCTTCTTGAGGTTCTCAGTATTGTTTTAGGGTCTTGGGGTCAAGGTCTGCTGGATCAATCGGCTCAATACTGGCTTGGGTGATTTTTGGGTGTGGGCGAGGCGCAGAGTCGTTTTGAGTTTCAGACACCAGCACTTCATGTAGTTTTTCCCCTGGGCGCAGCCCGGTGAACTCGATTGAGATCTGTTTGCCAGACATTTCGATCATGCGGTTAGCTACATCTAGGATGCGCACGGGCTCACCCATGTCAAGGATCATTACGCCGCCGGTGTTCCCAAGGACCCCGGCCTCTAAAACTAGCTGGCAGGCTTCAGGGATGGTCATGAAATAGCGTGTTGCATCAGGGTGGGTGACAGTAAGTGGTAAGCCGTGTTCGATCAGGTAAACAAATGTTGGCAGCATAGAGCCACGTGATCCAATTACGTTTCCAAAACGCACCGAAATATAGCGGCCACTGGATTTGCTTCCAGCCCAGGCAGTAAGCCTTTCTGCAAGGGCTTTCGAGTAGCCCAGAACTGATGTTGGGTCAGCCGCTTTATCGGTCGATATATTAACGAAAGCTTGAACACCAACTTTTGAAGCGGCCTCCAAGACATTTAGAGTCCCAATGACATTGCTCTTCCAAGCCTCACCTGGATGAGCTTCCAATAAGGGCAGGTGCTTGAGGGCTGCCGCGTGAAAGACAATCTCTGGTTTACGGTCTTTGAAAATCTCTTCTATTCGCTGTGCATCCCTAATATCAGCCAATATGGTTTCATCAGACTGTAAAAGGCCATTTCCTGAAAGCCTTAGTTGAACACTTTGCAGGGCTGTTTCGTCCCTGTCTAAAAGCATCAACTCAGCGGGATGGAAACGGGCTACTTGAATGCATAGTTCTGACCCTATTGACCCTCCGGCACCCGTAATCAAAACACGTTTCCCCCACAAGAACTCACCAATTGCCTCAAGGTCAAGTGTCACGGGATCACGGCCAAGTAAGTCTTCTATGGAAGCAGTACGCAAATCAATAGAAGTGTGTGAGCGATCGAAAATTTCTGTCACAGATGCAGGAATCTTCATCTCCATATGCGCCAAAGTCGCTTGCCTACCAGCTGACTGCATGACTTCACGGCTAGGCTGCGCCATCGCGATTGCTAAGACCTGAGCACCGGTTTGCGCCGCAATCTTTGCGGCGTCATCAATGGTACCCATAACTTTGCAACCGCGAATCTCAAACCCCAGCTTATCTGGGTCATCATCTACCATTCCCACTACTTGATATGGGGATAGCGGATCAGTCGTAAGTCGATCTACTAAACGCGTGCCGACATAACCTGTGCCATAAACTATGATCGGCACCTGGTTTGCGACTTCACGCGTATCCATTTGTTTAGTAGACAAGTGACTTAGATCTAGGGCATTGCCTTCCATTCCTTGTCCAGTTTTACTGCCATCTAAACCCAAAATAGCGCGGTAAGTATACATTCCAGACAATGCAAGCAATGCGGATAAGGGAACCATCAAAATCGCTGATTCTAAAGAGCCTTTTACTGCCAGGATCATCAAGATAAGGACTGCCGCGTCAAGAAAGCCCGCAATAAACGCCCACTTTCCGTCAGCTTTCTTCCCCCCAAAACGCCCCGGCATGTAAGCACCCAGCAAAAGACCAAACAATACCTGCAAAAGCGGACCAGCAATGGAAAGAATCAGGCAATCCTGCCACGGCGGAAAACCGCCCCCCAAACTGACTATCCCAACCATTAGCCAAATGCCCACAAGCCATACTGCAGCATCAATCAGACACATCACTTGGGGTGAAGCTATTCCTACTTTGGGACCAATGCCAGTCCGGTCGCTCAGTTTACTCGGCATATGTTCTCCTCCAAGATGACCAAAGCAATCGTACCCGTAACCTACACGCACTCATCGGAACACGCATTATCCAAGAGAATATGGGGAAAACTCACTCTTTTGGAACAGTAATTCGATGCTTCGATGCTTGCCAAGCCTCCCATGCAGAAGTAAGTATCTCATTGACACCATATTCTGCCTTCCAACTCATGACTTCACGGGAGCGATCAGTTGACCCCACAAGGACAGGTGGATCACCAGCACGACGCGTCTTCACCTCGACCGGAAACTTCCAGCCCGACACTTCCTGCAAGCCTTCAATGATCTCACGCACTGAAGTCCCATGTCCTGTACCAATGTTGAACTCATGCACTTCTGGCTGAGCGTCCGCAATCAAATCAAGAGCCTTGATATGAGCGTCAGCTAAATCCTTTACGTGAACATAATCCCTAACACAGGTGCCATCCGGGGTGTCATAGTCGTCGCCAAAAATCATAGGCGTCCCCCCTTTTTCTAGCCTTTCAAGAATCATTGGTACCAAGTTCAAACGCGCCGGATCCATGAGGTCATCCCAACCAGCACCAGCCACATTGAAATAACGCAATGCTGTCCATTTGAGACCCCATGCCCGTTCACAATCCCGACTCATCCACTCACAAACTAGCTTCGTTTCTCCATAAGGATTGATAGGTTTGCACTGAAGGTCCTCTGGTACCTCTGGCACATCTGGCATCCCATAAACTGCCGCGGACGATGAGAAGACCAGTTTATCTACCCCCGCGTCATACATGGCGCGAAGCAGCGTCGCCATTCCCCCAACATTTTGCTGGTAATACCAAGAAGGACGCTCAACCGACTCCCCAACCTGTTTACGTGCAGCAAAGTGGATCACAGAATCAACGTCGTGATCCATCATTGCTTCAGTAAGTGGAGCCAGACTGGAAGTCTCAGCCAAATCCAACTTAATCAGTGGAGCTGAGCCGATGCGATCAGCCGTGCCATATGATAGGTCATCCACGACAATGACCTTTTGCCTTTGTTCCTGCAAAAGTCTGACGACGTGTGCACCGATATATCCGGCCCCGCCGGTAACCAAAATACTCATGTTCCTATCGTATCGGCCGATGCGGCCCAGCCTGGAATAGATCGCTATTTTGGAGGGCCGATCTGCCACACATTTATTGAAAACAAGCCTGGCAAGTATGCCGCGGAAAGTGGCTTACTATGGGGAGGTGCATTTTCCATCACGCGAGCGCGTTGTTGAGATACTTCGTTTTGGCGTGGTTGGCGGCCTCAGCTGGGGTTTAGATACGGCTGTGTTCAATGTGGCTAGGTTTTTGCTAGGGGGCGCAGTCATTTGGGCAAAAGTAATTGCTGTGGCAGTTGCCGCATGTTTTTCTTGGACAATAAACCGCGGTTGGACATTTAAATCCCGCGCCACCGACAATCCTGTTCAAGAACTAGTAAAGTTCCTGGTCGTCAATTTATTAGGAATGCTGCCACCATTGCTTTGTTTGTGGATTTCGCACTACATGCTTGGGTGGACTTCAACCCTTGCAGACAACATTTCGGGAAATGTCATTGGCTTGATTCTTGGTACTGTCCTTCGATATTTCGGTTACCGCTATCTGGTGTTCAATGGAAACACTGAGACAGAACCTTCAGAGAAGTAAATGGCTGGTGGCGATTCTAGAAACGCCTTGAACGCCTTCCAACTGAGATCAATGGACCCTGGGGCATCACAAAATCTGGGTCAAAGTTTGCAGGAATTGCTGAAAGTGACAATGTAAACACGGCAGGTTTCGCTTGGCTTAGTTCAAGGCGTCCGCCCATAGCTTGGGACAGATCGCGCGCCAATGCAAGTCCAATCCCGGATGACCCATGCCCTGAAACACCCATCTCGAAAATCTCAGGCGCTAAATCATCGTCAATTCCGTCACCTTCATCAGAGACTTCAATGACAACGCCGCGCGAACTAGAAGACTTCTTGGCCTTCACTGTTGTCGTCCCGCCGCCATAACGCAGTGAGTTTTCAATCAGGGTCGCCAAAACCTGCGCCAGTTTCCCGGCCTCACCAAGAACTGGCCGTTCGGCCTCGTCAACAAAAACCAGTTTGCGTCCCTTATCCTCAAACTGAGGTTCCCACTCTTCGCGCTGCGTATTAAAAACCTCCAAAATGTGCAGAGCTTCAGTTGAACTTTGCGCACGCCGCCCCTCATCAAGCAGCTCATGAACCACAGTCGTCAAGCGTTCCACCTGGTCAAGACAAGCCGTTGCTTCTGCCCTTACCTCTTCATCAGTTGTAATCATCTCGATTTCTTCGAGGCGCATGGAAAGCGCAGTAAGTGGCGTACGAAGTTGGTGGCTAGCGTCCGCAGATCTTTGGCGCTCGGCAGCAAGGCGCCCTGCCATGCGTTCACCTGTACGCACAAGTTCTTCCTGAACCAAATCGATCTCTTCGATTCCCGACGGCGGAATGTGAGCGCGGACGTGACCTGCACCAATTTGTTCTGCCTGCGCAGCCAAATAAATAAGTGGAGCCGACAAACGCCTAGCCATTGCACGGGCAATCGCCCATCCGATTAGAACAGCAGTAATGCCGCCAACAATAAAGAGACTGACAGTGAACGTGACACTTCGAATGGCAGTAGCAGAGCTGGCCGTCATTTTTACGCGCACCCCTGTGGCCGACCGGTAATCGGCAACCAAACCAGATTCACGCGGCGTTCCAGAAACTACCACGTACTTCGATGGGATTGTGGCCACTGTGTAGGCCTCATCAGCACTAGAGGTCGGCCGCGCCCACGATGCCACAGTTGATTGAGTCACCCACTGATCATCATCAATACGCCTATCTATTGCCCGCGCCAAAGTCTGGGCGCGCGCATCAAGAGCCGCCTGATGACTATTCCAAATAAGGACACCACCCAGGATTGCTCCTGGAATGCCAAGCAGGCACGCAACCACGAGGACCGCGGTCACAATCATACGAGTGGTCCGCGCGCGCACTGACTCCCCTTCCTAGCGCCTTGCCCTATTTTTCGAAGCGGAATCCCATGCCACGCACAGTTGTAATGTATCTGGGCTCTGTTGCATTGTCACCAAGTTTTCGGCGCAACCACGACACGTGCATGTCTAACGTTTTTGTTGAACCTTGCGGGTCTGATCCCCAAACGTCACGCATCAAGTCATCACGGGGCACCACGTTGCCTGCTTCCAGCATCAATGAACGCAAAAGATCAAACTCTTTTGCTGTAAGGGAAAGCTCACGATCCCCAACGAATGCCCTGTGTGCAGCCAAATCCAATGTCACGTCCTGAACCGCGACTTCGGTTTCACCAGTGTCCTTCGTGCCACGGCGAAGCAATGCACGAACGCGTGCAAGAAGTTCTGCCAATCGGAATGGTTTTGTAACGTAATCATCGGCACCAGCATCAAGGCCGATAACCATATCGACTTCATCAGTCCTGGCGGTAAGAATAAGGATTGGTACTGTCAAACCACGTGATCGCACCTCACGTGCCACGTCCAGTCCGTCCATGTCGGGAAGTCCCAAGTCAAGAACAATGAGGTCGGCGGAACTAACTTCGGACAGCGCGCCGCGGGCGGTGCCGTGAGCACGTACCTCATACCCTTCACGTCCAAATGCACGGGCAAGTGGTTCAGAGATCGCTGGATCGTCTTCCACAAGGAGTACGGTTGCCATGTCTTTTGCCATCTTCCTGTAAGTATTGTTTTTGAGTTCAAGCGTTGCTCTTTTGATACCGCTTGACACCTCTAAAGTAAAGACTAACCCAAGATGAGACAAAGATGTGGTCCTAGCTCAAAAAGTTGACTTCGTTCACTTCCAGCGGAGCAAATAAGGCGAGACGCGACCAAGTCCGCGCAACTCTGAACGCGGAAACTCGCTTACAGATACTCCAGAACCGCCATGACCTGCTTCAATGGCAGCAGCTGTTGGAGCGTCAGTAAGAATGCGCCCTGGGGGTGAAATGTCGACTAAACGCGCCGCCAAGTTTACTGGAGGCCCAAATACGTCCCCTGAACGCGAGAAAACATCGCCTTGCACTATTGATGCACGAACTGGCAAAATCCCTTCAGTCTGTTCAAGGGTTTCCATTAGATGCGTGGCCACTTGCACGCCAGTTTCCAAATCATCCGCAATAAAGAAGACAGCATCACCAATCATTTTGACAACACGCCCACCCTTTTCCGTTACCGCTGAGCGGCAAACGTACTCAAAACGTTCAATGAAATCGACCAGGTGGTCTCCCATTTGCCCCGATTTGCTGGTGTAGGCAACCATGTCAACAAATCCAAGCGTGCGGGTGAGCGGAAAACGCTTTTTTGAGTGGTCAGCTGGACGGTGGGCAACTTCATGGGCGCTACGTGAAAGCAAATCTTGCATATGCCGGCGCCACGTATAGACCAGTTGCTGCTCAAACCCCGGAACAAAATTTTCCATTTCGTCAATGGTCACAAGCCGCGCCGAAGTATCATCAAGGCCAAGACGACGTTCAGTGTCTTCTACCAAAGCTTCTACCTGCCAAAGTGCAAGTCGGTCTGCTAGGTGGGATTGCGCTCTTATCAAGGACAGGGCCGCAGTTTGCCTGACCATGCCGTCATCAACCATTTTCACCCAACTTCTAAATGCGTCTACATCGGCATCAGTGAAAATCGCATCATCTGGGTCAGTAGGCGGAAACCCCATTGCCAACCAGTACTTATCAAAAACGTCCACGCTAGAGGCCGCACGGTTAGCGACTTCGAGGGCAGTTAGGTATGGCACGCCACCGAGTAACTGTTTTTGGTATGCCTCGATTGTTGACTCTGACTTGCGCGCGTCGTTCACCTGCACTCTCCCCATTCACCGGTTGGATTACGTCTGGCCACTGCCCCACAGAACAATAGATTGTGGCCAGTGTCACTATACACTAGGACCTAACCGTGCGCTCCCGCTACACTTGGCCAGATGGAGATAGATATGCGATCACCTTCCAACGATGGTGCAGCTCAAAGCCGTTTAGACCAGGAATGCGACAAATATATTCACCAGTTGGCCAAGCTCGATCCTATCGCAGCTATCGACTGGGGATTAGCCCCACCAAATGGAAAGTTTCCAGACTTCTCCCCTGAAGGTTTTGAACGCTTCGCAGACCTTGATAAAGCGCTATTATCCTTCGTCAATACTAAAGGGCCGTGGACTGGCAATGATGCGATTACAGCAGCGGCTCTTCGGGACAGGTTAGGGCTTTCTGGTGAACTACACGCGGCCGATGAAGGCATCAGAGATATCAACAACCTGGCCTGCCCAATACAGTCAATTCGGGACAGCTTCGATTTGATGCCTAAAGACACTGCGGAAGACTGGAAGCAGATTGCCCGCCAAGCAGCAGCAGTCCCAGATGCTTTGGCAGGATATCGCAGGTCCCTTAAACTTGCTGCCGAACGTGGCCGTGTGGCCGCAGCCACGCAGGTAGTGGAAGGCGCGCGCCAATCAAAGGCTCTTGCTTCTCTAGGTTCCGAATCTAGGTTCAAGGCACTGCTTGATGAGGCCCCTGACACGCCTGGCTTAGAGGATGCTGTAAGACTTGCAGCCGCTGCCTATGGAGAGCTGTCCGACTGGCTCAAAACAGACCTCTTGCCTAAGGCCCCCAAGACTGATGGAGTTGGGGCGGGGCGCTACGAACGTTTTTCACGGCTCTTTGTTGGAGCGCAGGTGGATTTGCAAGAAACATACGAGTGGGGCCTTTTTGAACTAGAGCAAATCCACAAAGAGCAAGAACGCCTTGCCCAAGAAATGTACGGGGTTGGAACTGGGGTCTTTGAGGCACAAAATCTTTTGAACCAGGATCAGCGTTACATGATTCATGGCACAGATGCCCTGCGCTCTTGGATGCAAGAGCTTGCAGATCAAGCGATTAAAGATTTGAGTGGCACAGAGTTCGATATTGCAGAGCCGCTTCAAAAAATAGAGTG
>DAIOFF010000029.1:0-17898 GCA_036745855.1 Scrofimicrobium sp.
TATCTGTGGAGAGTGAATCTTGAAGAGCAGCGTTGAGAACCTGGAGCCGACCCATGCAAAGGTCACGGTAGAGGTCGATTTCGAAGAAATGAAGCCTGATATGGATAAGGCTTACAAGGAGATCGCGGGACAAATTGATATTCCTGGTTTCCGCAAGGGAAAAGTACCGCCACGCATTATTGATCAGAGATTTGGGCGGGGAGCCGTCATAGACCAGGTCATTGATGATGTGATGTCGCGCTATTTCGCCGAGGCTTTACAGGAGAACAGTTTGCGTCCTATTGGGCGTCCAACCGTTGAGGTTGTTGAGAAGCCTGCTGCGGAAGGTCCTGCTGGCGGTCAGCTCAAATTCACTGTTGAGATTGACCATGTGCCGGACTTTGAACTTCCAGAGCTTGAGGGTCTAACCGTTGAGGTTCCTGCCGTTGAGGTCAGTGAAGAGGACATTCAGGCTGAACTGGATGATCTTCGTGGGCGTTTTGCTTCTCTGAAGACCCTTGATCGTCCGTCAGAAGATGGGGATTTCTTGTCATTGAATCTCACTGTGGATTTGAATGGTGAGACCGTGGATTCGCTTTCAGACATTTCTTATGAGCTTGGTTCAGCGTCAATGCTTGAGGGGCAGGATGATGCGCTTCGTGGCAAGTCTGCTGGGGATGAGGTCGTGTTTGTGGCCCCAATCGCTGGTGGCGAATATGCTGGCCAGGAGGGCGATGTTACTGCCGAGGTTCTCTCTGTTAAGGAAAAGGTTCTACCTGAGGTTGATGAGGACTTTGTGAACATGGTGTCAGAGTTTGACACTGTGGAAGAACTCATGGATGACCTGAAGACCCAGGTTGCTGCGCGCACTAAGGGTGACCAGGCGCTTGCTGCTCGCAATGCTTTGCTTGATCAGTTGATGGAAAAAGTTGAGATTTTGGTTCCAGAGGCCGCCGTGACTGCGGAGGTTGAAGAGCATGAAGAACATGAGCATTCTGAAGAAGAAATGGCTGACATGCGGGGCAATGTTGAGCGTGAGATTCGCCAACAGTTCCTAATGGACAAGCTGACTTCTGAGAAGAGCCCGCAGGTTGGGCAGCAGGAACTGATTGACTTCATGCTGCATACTTCGCAGACATACGGCATTGATCCGAACCAGTTGTTCTCAGATCAAAACCGTATTCAAGGAATGGTTGCTGAGTTGGCACGCACTAAGGCTTTGGTTGCTGTTTTGCGTGACACGAAGGTAGTGGATACTGAGGGCAATGAGGTAGATATCTCTGAGTTCACCCGTGACCCCGCAGAAGCTGTTGAGGTTGTGGAAGACACAGAAGAGGAAACGCCAGAAGACTAGGCAGTAAGGCAGCGTGCCTCAGGGGATTTCCTCTGGGGCACGTTTTGCATTCTAGGCACGCGGGCATGCGCCAACAGCGAAACGGTGGGCCGAACCGCGGGGGACGCGATACCTTGGATGCAGGTTAGAGAGAGGGATAGAATGTCTGATTTCCCAGTCGCTGAAGGCGCAGAGAGCCAGTCGGGGCCCGGTGAGAGCGTCTATAGGCGCCTCCTGAAAGAACGAATTGTGTGGCTGGGCAGCGAAGTGACAGATGAAAGCGCGAACCTGGTTTGTGCGCAGTTGTTGCTTCTTGCCGCAGAGAATCCAAGTGAGGATATCTTCCTGTACATCAACAGTCCGGGGGGTTCCGTAACTGCTGGTATGGCCATTTATGACACCATGGAGTGGGTAGCTCCTGACGTGGTAACTGTTGGAATGGGAATGGCAGCTTCTATGGGACAGTTCCTGCTCACTGCGGGGGCTCCGGGGAAACGCTACATTACGCCTCACACGCGCGTACTAATGCATCAGCCATCGGGTGGCGCTGGCGGTTCGGCCACGGATATTCGGATTCACGCTGAACTCATTTTGGCAATGAAAAAAGAGCTTGCGGAAATCATCGCAGAGCGCACAGGAAAGACTGTCGAGCAGATCACTACCGATTTTGACCGGGACAATTGGTTCACGGCGCAGGAAGCTTTAGAGTACGGGTTCGTTGACCATGTGGTTGCGAATGCTTCATCGGTAGGAAAGGGGAACTGACATGAGTACTAAGCCATATTTCGAGGCGGTCAAACGTCAGATGCCTGAAGCCCGGTATGTGTTCCCAACTTTTGAGGAACGTACCCCATATGGGTTCAAACGTCAGGATCCTTACGCAAAGTTGTTTGAAGAGCGCATCGTTTTCTTGGGCGTTCAGGTTGATGATGCTTCAGCGGATGATGTCATGGCTCAGCTTTTGGTGTTAGAAAGTCAGGATACAGACAGCTTGATCACCATGTACATCAATAGCCCTGGTGGTTCTTTTACGGCCATGACTGCAATCTATGACACGATGCAGTTTGTGCGTCCCCAGATTCAGACTGTGTGTTTGGGGCAAGCTGCGTCGGCTGCCGCTGTGTTGTTGGCGGCTGGTTCGCCGGGTAAACGTTTGGCGTTGCCTAATGCCAGGGTCCTCATTCATCAGCCAGCTATGGAAGGCATGAGGGGCCAGGCTACTGATATTCAAATTGTTGCTGATGAGATTGATCGTATGCGTGTTTGGCTAGAGGACACGTTGGCTGAGCACACTGGGCAAAGTGTTGAGCAGGTGCGGGAAGACATCGAACGCGATAAAATTTTCACCGCGCCGACAGCAAAGGACTATGGCCTGATTGATCAGGTGCTATCCTCGCGTAAGGCGTAGTGAACAGGAGTTATCGATGAGTCGTTTGGGCGACAGTACAGAGCTGTTGAAATGTGCGTTTTGTGGTAAGTCGCAAAAGCATGTTCGTAAACTCATCGGTGGCTCTGGCGTATACATTTGTAATGAGTGCGTTGAACTTTGCCAGGAGATTCTGGATGAAGAACCTGAGAAGAAACCCAATGCGAATTCCCTTGCGCTTCCAAAGCCCAAAGAGATAGCTGATTTCTTAGGGTCTTGGGTTATAGGGCAGGACCGTGCCAAAAAGGCTTTAGCAGTTGCCGTCTACAATCACTACAAGCGTTTGCGTTCACGTGAAGCTGGCAACGATGAAGACCTGCAGGGGACCAAGTCGAACATTCTTTTACTTGGTCCAACAGGTACAGGGAAGACTCATTTAGCTAGGACTTTGGCACGCATGCTTGATGTGCCATTTTGTATTGTTGACGCGACTGCGCTGACAGAGGCTGGGTATGTTGGGGAGGATGTAGAAAACATCCTCCTCAAACTAATCCAAGAGGCCGATAGTGACATTAAGCGTGCTGAGCGCGGCATTATTTATATTGATGAGATCGATAAGATCGGACGCAAGGGTGAAAATGCTTCGATCACGCGTGATGTTTCTGGTGAGGGCGTCCAGCAAGCGCTTTTGAAGATTATTGAGGGCACTAAGGCTTCGGTGCCGCCTTCTGGGGGAAGGAAACATCCTCACCAGCAGTTCCTGGAGATTGATACGTCTGGGATTTTGTTTATTGCTGCTGGGGCTTTTTCGGGTATTGAAGATATTGTTCGCGCTAGGGTTGGTAAACGCTCTACAGGGTTTGGGACTAATCTTGCGCAGACGGCTTCCATTGATGATTTTTATGAGGAAGTAACGGCGGAAGACTTACATAAGTTTGGGATGATCCCAGAGTTCATTGGTAGGCTTCCGGTTTTGACTTCCACTGAAGCGCTTGATGAAACTGATTTGGTTCGCATTTTGACTGAACCTAAAGATTGTTTGGCTTCCCAATATCAGCATTTATTTGAACTCGATGGCGTTGAGTTAGTGTTCGCTAAGGGTGCTTTAGAGGCAATCGCGCGTGAGTCGATGAGTAGGTCATCTGGTGCGCGTGGTCTTGCGACCCTCATGGAGCAGACTCTTTCGGATTTGATGTTTGAGATTCCTTCCAGACCTGAAGTTGATCGGGTTACAGTGACACCTGAAGCAGTTATGGGTACTGCTGAACCGGAAATACACGTAGACCCGTCTAGGATTGCAAAGTCCGCCTGACCGGTAGTATTGACGGTCGAACATGTCTGCGTGGAGGTAAAAAGAATGTCACGTGAAAGTGATGCGTTGGTGCAACTTGAAGAAGAACGTCAAACTATTGACAATATTGATGCTGCACTTATCCATATTTTGGCTGAACGTTTTCGTTGTACACAGCGCGTTGGACACATTAAGGCTAAAGGTGGTTTACCGGCGGCTGATGAGGCCCGCGAGGGGCGTCAGGTTGAGCGTTTGCGTGCGTTAGCTGAGGATTCTGGACTTGACCCGGATTTTGCTGAGAAGTTTTTGTCGTTCATGGTTACTGAAGTTATTCGCCACCATGAGGTCATAAAGGAATCGTACAGAAACTAGTTTGAGTGGCAGTTTTTGGGTGGCGCATTAGACTCTAATGAATGTGGTTTCGGGAGTCGATGTAGTGTCAAACTCTTTTAGGGTTTTAGTTTGTTTTGATTGATTGGTTTCCAGGCTCACATGGAATGGGTAAAAACGGAGGCCAACAGATCATGATTGATGAAAAGTTAGCGGCGGGAGAAGCTGGCGAAATTTCGATTAAGCGTGTCTATTCTGAGCCGTCAAGTGATGATGGCTTCAGGGTTTTGGTTGATAGGTTGTGGCCGCGCGGAATGACGCATGAGCGCGCACGGATTGATGAATGGTTGAAGGATGTTGCGCCGTCACCAAGTTTGCGAAAGTGGTGGGGGCATAACCCTGAGACTATGGAGGAGTTTGCTGCGAAATATGTGGCAGAGCTTGATGAAAACCCAGCAGTGGAGAAGCTTAGGGAAATACTCTTCCAAAATGCCCAGGTGACGCTTGTTTTTGCAGCGAAGGACCTCTACGTGAACCACGCCAGAGTCTTGAAAGAGTACATGGAAAAGCACATGTAAGGGGCTTGGTTTGGTGAGGCAATGAAGTGGATGGATGAAACCTTCGTTCAAGGATGAGGGGTTCTGGCGGCTAGGTTGGTCACCACTGAAAAGATACTCACGGAGTTTTTCGGCTAAATGACCAGAGATTGAAAGCAAATACGGGGTGCTTGCATAGGTGCAATACTGGTCGGGTTGCCGGGGGCGCGCCGTGCCGTTATTGTGTACCTTGTAGTAGGACAAAAGGCCTATTTCGAGGTATTGAGGCTGTGCGTCAATACCGTGGGGCGCTTTAGCCCGCATAATGCCGCTATGCAACGAAGTTGTTGCGAAAGTAGGAGTCCTAAGGTTATGGATCAAAAACACATTTATCAAATCATTGCGATGCTAATCTATGCCGCTGGCATGATTCTTTTAGGGGTTTTGGCCTATCGCCGCACCAAAAACCTAGATGACTATGTACTTGGCGGACGAAGCCTGGGGCCCTTCGTGGCCGCTTTATCTGTTGGAGCATCCGACATGTCCGGTTGGCTTCTGATGGGTCTTCCAGGGGCAATTTACGTGTCAGGATTAATCGAAGGGTGGATTGCCGTTGGCTTGACTGTTGGCGCGTGGATCAACTGGAAGGTGATAGCGCCAAGGCTGCGTCTTTACACGAAGAGAAGTAAAGACACCATTACTATCCCGTCTTTTTTGGAATCACGAGTGAAAGATGGTTCCCGTGTCATTCGCATAGTCGCAGGTCTCATTATTATTGCTTTCTTTACGTTTTATGTATCTTCGGGTTTAGTGTCAGGCGGCGTTTTCTTTCAGTCGTCTTTCGGAATGGACTACCGGATTGGATTGTTGTTTGTCGGAGGCGTGGTTGTCCTTTATACGTTGCTGGGTGGTTTTCTTGCGGTCTCATGGACAGACGTCGTTCAGGGAATGATGATGGTGACCGCACTGATTTTGGTTCCATTGGTCGGGATTTTCCATTTGGGAGGCGTTGGAAACCTTGTCAGTGAAATCCGGGAAGTCGATCCATCAATACTCAATCCATTTGGAGACGTTTCGAACTTCGGAGTGGCCACGGTGGTATCAATAGTCTCTGCACTTGCTTGGGGCTTGGGTTATTTTGGGCAACCACACATTCTGGTCCGGTTCATGGCAATCAGAACGGCTGAGGAAGCAAAAGCAGGCAGACGCTATAGCATTGTCTGGATGGCTTTGTCTGTCATTGGCGCTGGGGCAACGGCGCTGGTTGGGGTCGCAGTGTTCCACCACGATTCTGGGGCATTGCCTGATCCCGAATCTGTCTTTATTTCTTTGGGACAGTTGCTTTTCCACCCACTTATTGCAGGATTCTGGCTGGCTGCAATCCTGGCAGCTATTATGTCGACTCTGTCATCGCAACTACTTGTGACCTCGTCAGCTATTGTTGAGGACATTTATCACGTGTTCACGAAGCGTGATCTTCGTTCAAGCCTTGGGATGTGGCTTGGTCGCGTTGCGGTCCTTGTTGTCGCCCTCGTTGCGGGAGCATTGGCGTGGGAACAAAATGACACAATCTTGGCGTTAGTGGCGTTCGCATGGGCAGGGTTTGGCTCATCATTTGGTCCCGTCATCATTCTTTCTATGTACTGGCGAAAACTGACAACAGCAGGGACTCTATCTGCGATGCTTGTGGGAGCCATCGTGGTTGGGTTCTGGGGTAGCCAAAGTGGAGGGATCTTCGATTTGTATGAGATGGTCCCTGGGTTCGGTTTGTCTTTACTGACAGCATTTGTGGTCTCTAGTTTTACGTACAAAGATAACCAAGAGATCGACGAAGAGTTTGATTACGTTGTAGAGTCATTGAAAAAGCCTGTGACTGGTGAAGTCACTACTTCATAACCTTTCGCTTTTACAAAACTACAAACCACTTTTTGTGTGGCAGTGAAGTCACGCATGATCATTTAGGAACAAAGATGACGAATGACAATGACACCAAAGCCAATGAGGCCGATCTAGCGCAAATAAACATGGCAGTGGAACAGGCTTTGCTCACTGCCCGGCGATGGACTGATCGATCTTTGAAGTACTCGGAGTCATCGGCTGCAAAACTGTTGGCAAAAGTTCTAGAGCATCCAGATGGGCTGGCGTTCACGGTTGCGTTCGTGGATGGGGTTGTTCGTCCAGAAGATTATGAGGTGGCTGCGCGGAACCTGGAGCAACTTGTTCAAAAGCCACCAACATTCTTGCCGCCCTGGCTTGGTGTTCCTGCTAGTTTGGGTGGGCGGTTCGCTTCATATTCACCAAAGTTGGTGGTTTCTGCAGCTAGAAGGGTCTTCACGGAGTTGGTGGGTGACCTTGTCCTTGATGTTAGTGACAAGAAGCTTGGGACCGCGATCGCGAAGCTTCGCGAATCGGGGGCTCGTCTCAATATCAATCTTTTGGGCGAGGCCGTTTTGGGTAATGAAGAAGCAGACCGGCGCCTCCAAAGCACTTTTGAACTTCTAAAGCGCCCAGATGTTGACTACGTGTCGATGAAGGTGTCTTCTGTGGTGGGTCCCCATTCGGATTGGTCTCATTCCCATGTTGTAAGTACGGCAGTTGAGCGGCTTTTGCCTCTTTATCTTTATGCGGCATCAAATCCAGTGCCAAAGTTCATCAACCTGGACATGGAGGAATACCATGATCTTGACCTAACTTTGGACGTGTTCAAAGAGCTGCTTGATAATCCGGCTTTGAAGAACCTCGAAATGGGGATTGTTATTCAGGCATACCTGCCTGACGCTCTTGGTGCCATGAAGGTTCTACATGGTTGGGCAAAAGAACGCGTTCGGGCAGGGGGCGCCCCCATCAAAGTCAGATTGGTAAAAGGGGCGAACCTTGCGATGGAGCGGGTCCAAGCTGAGGTTCATGGGTGGCCGCTTGCAGTGTGGGATTCAAAGCAAGCCACAGACGCGAACTACTTGCGTATTCTTGATTGGGCGCTTCGCCCAGAGTGCACCAGGTACATGCGACTGGGGGTTGCGGGGCACAATCTGTTCTCATTAGCAACGGCATGGGAGCTGGCAGGCATCAGAGGCGTGCGGGAAGACATGGACATTGAAATGCTTGCAGGCATGGCCACCCCCCAGGCAAACGCCATCACTGAGGACGCTGGACCGCTCCTTTACTACGTGCCAGTTGTTCGACCAACTGAGTTCGATGTGGCAATCGCATATTTGGTGCGCCGCCTTGAAGAAAATGCGGATAGTGCCAACTTCATGTCATCCGTCTTTGATATAGCGGTCGATCAAAATGCTTTCGATAAGGAAAGGGACCGGTATGTAAATGCGGTAGAGCAGATGATTCGCGAGGGGGAAACAAGATGCCACCCGAATCGAAGCCAAAATAGGCTAACCGAAACTATCGAGGACTTTGAAGCTGAGCAAAAAGATTCGGCCGGAAAATGGCAGTTCGCTAATATTCCAGATTCAGATCCAAGCCTTCCAGGCAACAGGCAATGGGCAGAGCAAATCATCAGTCGCATAGACGGCTCAAAGCTTGGGGAAGAGACCGTTCAAGCCAACCTTGTTCAGAGCGAGGCTGAAGCAAAAGCCATTGTTGAAAGGGCCGAAAAAGCTGGCCGGAAATGGGCAAAGACTTCAGCAGCTACCAGAGCGGACCTTCTGCATCGCTGCGGATTTGAGCTATCTAAGCGAAGAGATGACTTACTTGAAGTAGCTGCTGCTGAGGCCGGGAAGTCTTTAGACCAGACAGATCCAGAGGTTTCTGAGGCAATCGATTTTGCACATTACTATGCTGAGCAAATTTCGAGTTTAGAGGATCTGCCAGGAGCCAAGTTCGTTTCGGGGGAAGTCACATTGGTGACTCCGCCTTGGAACTTCCCAATCTCTATCCCAGCTGGTGGTGTGTTAGCTGCTATAGCCGCAGGCAGTGCGGTTATTTTCAAGCCTTCAAGTGCTGTACGAAGAAGTGGGGCGATAATAGCGGAATGCCTTTGGGCTGCCGGAGTTGAAAAAGACTTGGTTCAGCTAGCCCTTCCAACAGATGGATCAATTGGTAAGGCCTTCGTTACCGACAAACGCGTTGACAACGTGATCCTCACTGGTTCATCAGACACCGCGAAGATGTTCCTGTCTTGGCGACCAGACTTGAATCTTTTAGCTGAGACCTCAGGAAAAAACTCAATTATTGTCACGCCATCAGCGGACTTGGACTTGGCTGTCAGAGACGTCGTCTATTCCGCATTTGGTCATGCAGGCCAGAAATGTTCAGCGGCGTCCCTTGTGATTTTGGTTGGCTCTGTGGCCAAGTCACAACGATTCCACCGCCAGCTAATAGACGCCACAAAGTCACTGATCGTTGACTGGCCCAGTAATCCAGCTTCAGAAATGGGGCCACTGACCGTCCCGCCAGGAGAAAAGCTGCTGGCAGGCCTTTCTACATTAGGGCCGGGGGAGCGGTGGAACCTGAAACCCCGCCAGCTTGACGACAGCGGAAGACTCTGGAGTCCAGGTATTCGCAGCGGCGTGGTTGAAAACTCTGCGTTCCACAAAGTTGAGTACTTCGGTCCCATTTTGGGGGTCATGCGGGCAGACACGCTTGAGGACGCTATTCGCATCCAAAATGGCACGGCTTTCGGACTTACTGCTGGCCTTCATTCCCTAGATCCAGAGGAAATCGAATACTGGCTTGACCGCATCAAAGCCGGGAATGTGTACGTGAATCGCTCGACCACAGGGGCTATTGTTCGCCGTCAATCTTTTGGCGGATGGAAACTCTCAGCGGTTGGCGCGGGCGCGAAAGCGGGCGGACCCAACTACCTTTATGGGTTCGGAAAGGTACTTCCTAGCGGCGCGGCAGAAGCGAAGAAAGGCATGCCGACAAAACCGCAGTTGCGTGAACTGGTTGCAGTCGCAAATCATTTACTTTTGGCAGACGACGCTGAGCTTGTTCTGACGGCCGCCTTGAATGCCGAAGCTGCCTGTCAAGAGGAATTTGACTTGCTGCGTGATGCCAGTGCTTTGCACTGCGAACGCAACGTATTTAGATATGTACCAACGGCCTCAGTGATCAGATGCGCACCAGAAGTCCCATTGGCCCAAACCATGATGGCAGCTGCCTACGCGGTTGCTGTAGGAACATTCCGCACTCAAAGCGGCGAATATTCACAGCTGACGCGCTTCGCGCCTGGACAGGCAGGTGAAGGCGATTGGGGCGACAACCGCGTCGTGATCTCAAGTGGAAATGATCTACCAGACCTATTCGTTGACTGGGCCAAGCGTTTCGGCTTTGGATATGTGAGGGAAGAAAACGAGACATTCATCCACTCCCTCGCAGGTTCCCTATCGGGACATGACCAGCGCGTCCGTCTGCTTGGGTGTTCACGAGGGGACCTTGGAGATGACCTTGCTTCTTCAATTGACATTGCTGTTTGGGACTCACCAATCACTGCCGCAGCCCGGGCGGAAATACTGCCGTTTGTCCATGAACAGGCCGTATCAATCACCACTCATAGGTTTGGAACGCCATCTGTGGCCACGACAGAAATCATGAAGCCAACAGCATCCTGACAAAATGGGGGTGAGACCACACTTTGGTCTCACCCCCATTTCAGGCTTGGACTATTGGATTGTGTCTCCGTAGAGTCTGCCAATAACGTCTTCGAACTCTTTCAACACGACCCCGCGCTTGACCTTCAAAGAAGGCGTGAGCATACCATTTGCCTCAGTGAGGTCAGTTGGAATGATTTCGAACTTGCGGATGGTCTCTGCCCTGGAAACCTTAGAGTTGACGCGGTCAATTGCCCGCTCGATTGCTGAGCGGACCTCAATGTTATCTGCCGCCTCAGACACCGACATAGGTGCCAAGCCCTTGTTCTTGAGCCACAGTGGAAGCATTTCTGAGTCAAGAGTGATCAACGCCCCAACGAATGGTCTCTTGTCACCAACTACGACCACCTGAGAGATAAGCGGATGGCCCCTCAGCTCATCTTCAAGCACAGACGGGACAACATTCTTCCCACCTGCAGTGACAATAATATCTTTGGCTCGGCCAGTGATTCGCAAGTATCCGTCCCGGTCGATTGAACCAAGATCGCCCGTTTTGAACCACCCGTCCTCATCAAAAGCGGCCTTGGTGGCCTCTTCTTGATGTAGGTACTCCCGGAAGATTGACGGTCCCTTCATAAGGACCTCGCCCTCGTCAGAAATTTTTGCTGACATCGGGGGAAGAGGCGGGCCGACAGTGCCAATCTTGGTCAAACGCGGGGTGTTCACAGACATTGGACCGGTGGTTTCTGTAAGCCCGTAGCCTTCCAGAACTGGAAGCCCTGCAGCCCGATAGAAATGCGCCAAACGCTCAGAGAGTGGGGCCCCGCCAGAAATCACGTAGTCAACGTTCCCGCCCACTAGCCCTTTGATTTTGCCAAGAACTAGAGTTTCAGCGGCCCGCATCTCTACTTTCTGTCTGCGACTTGGGCCCTCTTCGGTGTCCAGTGCTTCAGAATATGCAACAGCAGTACTTGCGGCCCAACGGAAAATCCGATTCTTTGCCCCGGCACCAGTTTGAGCGTCTGCTGAGTTATAGATTTTCTCAAGAACCCGCGGAACAACCAGTAAATAGGTGGGCTTGAATGAGGCCAAATCTGGAAGAAGATTCTTGAAATCTGGGGTGTGCCCAAGAACGCCTTGCCCCACAAGCTGGAAGAACTGGAGGAACCTGGCAAGGATGTGCGCCAGTGGCAAGAACAATAGGAGCCTAGACTTTGGATGATTCGCAATCTCACTCATCCATAAGTGTGAGTTTGCTGCTAGGTCAGTAAAGTTCGAATGCGTTAGTACGACGCCCTTTGGAGCCCCCGTGGTTCCAGACGTGTACACAATCGTTGCCAAAGATGCTGCGTTTAACTGGTTTGTGCGGGCAGCAACATCAGTGCGAGAAACCTTACGGCCGGCCTCGTTGATTTCAGCAATAGCACCTGACTCTAACGACAACACTTTAATCTCACGATCAACCGTGTCAACAGCTGCGCGAACTAAGTTCGCCATTGCTGCGGTCTCAGCGATTACTAAGTTGACCTCGGCATCTTCCAAAATGTACGCAATCTGGCTCATCGAAGACGTTTCATAAATGGGTACTGGCGCAAGGCCTGCAACCCAACCTGCGCAGTCAAGAAGTGTCCATTCATACCGGGTACGGGACATGATGGCGAAACGCTCACCAAACCCAAGACCCAGACCGACCAAACCGGCCGCCATCGTTTGAACTTCATCCCAAAAATCAGCCGAAGTCATCCTGCGCCAAGATGCACCCATATTGCCCTTGACTTCGATAATCGGGGACCGGGGAGACCGGGCTATGCGCGCCTGAAGCATAGAGGGAATCGTGGTATGTTCATCGACACGCTCAAGAACGGGAGCATGCCACTCAAGGGCATGCGTTTCCCCACTCTGTTCCAGCGAGGGGACTGTTGACGTATCCGACGCAGGCTCTGGTGTGTTGGTCACTGTGTTCTCCTTTGGACTATCCCTTGTTCCTCTTTGGTGCTTCTCCAAGTAGATGGTGGACAACTGCGACAGTTTCCCCTTCAGCCCACACTACTTCGGTATCAGCTTTCACCGCCGCCGAAATGTCAACTGAAGATGCTTGCACCAGTGGGAGCTGGTCTTTTGGAACTTCTACGGTGACTGACAGGAACGGCGTTCGTGGTGAGACTTTTGCGTCAGACTTGACGCGGCGAAGCACCGTTAGGGCTTCCGAGGCCGCGTTCAGAACCATGGCGTCTCCGCGGGTTCCATAATCGGCGGCTTCAGGCCATGGGGCTTTATGAATAGAGCCTGTCCGATACCAAGACCAGACCTCTTCGGTGGCGAAAGGCAGATAAGGGGCAAGAAGACGAACAATCGCGTCCACAACAAGTGCCAGAGCAGCGCGAGCGGACTGAGCCTCAGCATCACTCCACTTGCCATCGCGGTTGTACGCGCGTTCCTTGACCAACTCCAAGTAGTCGTCACAGAAAGTCCAAAAGAACGTTTCGGTTACCTCAAGTGCGCGGGTGTGGTCATAGGATTCAAGCGCTTCGGTTGCTTGAGTAATCACGCCGCGAAGGCCTGCCAAAACTGACTGGTCGATTGACTGGGTAACTAACTCAGGATTCAACTGTAAATCAGCGCCATCGCCCATTGTCAGGGCAAACTTGGATGCATTGAGGACTTTGATTGCCAGGCGACGTCCAATCTTCATTTGCCCTTCATCGAATGCGGCGTCCGTGCCCAGGCGCGCAGAGCACGCCCAATACCTAACGGCATCTGAACCGTGTTTTTCAAGCAGTCCCATGGGCGTGACAACATTGCCTTTTGACTTGGACATTTTCTTACGATCAGGGTCAAGAATCCAACCTGAGATTGCTGCATTTTTCCAAGGCAAGCAATCGAACTCCAGATCAGATCGCACAACCGTTGAGAACAACCAGGTGCGGATAATGTCTTGCCCTTGTGCGCGCATATCCATGGGGAATACCCGGTCAAAGAGATCAGCGTCACGAAGCCAACCCGTTGGAATCAGCGGCGTAAGGGACGAAGTTGCCCAGGTGTCCATAATGTCGATTTCACCAGTAAAACCGCCAGGCTGATCACGCTGGGACTCATCAAAGCCTTCTGGCCTGTCAACAGTTGGTTCCACCGGCAACTGTTCATTACCCGGAGTCAAGATTTGGTCATACTGAACCGTGCCATTTTCGTCAACGCGGTACCAAAGAGGAAGTGGTACACCAAAGAAGCGCTGACGCGACACAAGCCAGTCAGAGTTCAACCCCTCCACCCAGTTCTCATAGCGAACCCGCATGAAATCAGGATGGAAACTGAGTTCTTTGCCACGGTTCAAAAGTTCAGCGCGAAGATCGGTTCCATTGTGATCAAATGGTTTTCCACCATTGCGTATGTACCACTGGCGTGAAGCTACTATTTCGAGGGGCTTGTCGCCCTTCTCAAAAAAGTTCGTCATTCGTTTTGTCGGAGTCGGATCCCCAATCATTTCGCCGCTGGCCTTGAGGGCCTCGACAACAGCTGCGCGGGCAGAAAAAGTAGTTTTGCCAGCGATCGCTTCAAACAGCGTGATCCCAGTGGGATCTGTTATCCAGTCAGGAACAGTCCGCGTCACGCGGCCATCCTTTTCCAGGATCGCGCGCATCGGCAATCCAAGCTCACGCCACCAAACAACGTCAGTGAGATCACCGAAGGTACAGCACATCGCGATACCAGCGCCCTTATCAATCTCAGCTGCTGGATGAGCCAAAACGGGGACCTCAACGTTGAAGCCCGGGGAAGTCACGGTTGTTCCAAACAAGTGCTGATAGCGCTCATCACTAGGGTGGGCGATTAGTGCTACGCAAGCACCCAAAAGCTCTGGCCTGGTGGTCTCAATCAACACGTCACCCTCTGGGCCATGGAATGCCAGGGTGTGATAGTGGCCGGGGTACTCACGCGCTTCAAGTTCTGCCTGCGCAACAGCCGTTTGGAATGTAACGTCCCAAAGGCCGGGCGCGTCAGCCTGATAGGCCTCGCCCCTCTCAAGATTTGCCAGGAACGCCGCTTGGGCTACCTTCCTAGCGTCGTCCCCAATGGTCTGGTAAGTGAAGTTCCAATCAACAGAAAGCCCCAAATAGCGCCACAAGTTCTCAAACTGCTTCTCATCCTCTTCGGACAGACGCACGCACAAATCTATGAAGTTCTGCCGCGAAATAGGCTTCTGATCAGCAGCTTTGATGGACTTACCCTCACCGCCCTCGTAAGGAGGAACAAAGTCTGGATCAAAAGGGAGGGACGGATCACAGCGGACACCAAAATAGTTTTGCACCCGCCGTTCAGTTGGCAAACCATTGTCATCCCACCCCATCGGGTAAAAGACAGACTTTCCCTGCATCCTTTGGAACCGAGCAACCGCGTCAGTATGCGTGTACGAAAATACGTGGCCGACATGCAATGATCCAGAGACTGTGGGGGGCGGAGTGTCAATAGAGTAGACATCTTCACGCTTGGCGTCCCGGTCAAAAGCATACGTGGCATTCGTTGACCAGGTCCCGTCCCATTTCGTTTCTAAACCATCCGAGCTAACGCGGTCAGGAGCGGTCGGTGCTGGCAGATTTGCGGGAAGAATAGACTTCATTGAGTTCACTCCAGAATGTTTTTCTTATTGGATTCTACGCTAGAGGTTTGACAGGCTTAGCTTAGCCGCCCAGTTCTTGGTCGCGTTTCACTGTCGCATCTACAGCGCGAACCAATGCTGAATCTAGTCCAGCTGCTTGCGCCGCAAGCAAACCTGCGATTGTTGTGCCACCAGGTGAGCAGACCCGATCAATAAGTTGAGATGGCGCGGTGCCTTCTTCAAGTTCTACCTGCATCATTTTGGCACTACCAAGCATTGATTGGGTTATGGCTTGAAGGGCTTGCTTCTTTGTGAGGCCATGCTTGACGCCGGCACGCGCGAAAGAATCAAGAATCTGGAAGAACCAGGCAGGTGAAGCGCCTGCAAGGGCAGAAAAGATACCGAACTGTCCTTCAGGGAGTTCAATGCATTCGCCAATAGTGTCGAAAATGTTCTTTGCTGAAACTTTGATATCTTCGGGGGTCCCTGGGCAATAGCAAATGGCTGACATTGACATTCCTATTTGTGCATTGACGTTTGGCATCACGCGAATCAATGGCGGGCATTCTTTTACGCCAAACTCACAGAGGTCCTGAAAAATGTCATTGAGGGTTCTGCCCGCGGCAATTGAAAGCAGACCTGGCCGTTTTCCTGATGTAATCGACGGGGCAATTTCTTGCAACACCAAACGTTGAATGTGAGGTTTGACAGACAAAATGACTATGTCTGCTTCTTCAGTTACTTGCCGAGGCGACGATGCCACTGTCACATTGTTGTTTTCCGCAAGTGCCATTGCAGCAGCGTTGTTTATGTCATAAGCAAGAATATCGCTGACGTCTGGGCTACTTCGCAGTCCGCGAACGATTGCCTTGCACATTGCCCCAGTACCTATGAATCCAAGTCTCATGTTGGTCCTTTCTTGAGTCCTATTCTGCCTGAGGTCAGTAGACTAATGTAACCCACCCCAAAACCGGCGCCAAGGTGCGTAAGACAGGAGAATAGTATGTCTACACTCATCGGATTGATGGTTTTAACCATGGTCACGGTGTTGGTTGTGGAGATTGGGAATCGGATTAATGCCCCTTGGCCAGCTCTTATGGTGTTGGTCGGTGTTGGTATTGCGTGGATTCCAGGTCAACACTTAAACGTGCCGTCCAACTTAGTTTTACCTCTTCTTCTACCACCACTTTTGTATGCGGCGGCAGAGCGAACCAGTTGGAGGATGTTTAGGCTTCGTTGGCGAACCATTGTGGTGTTCGCAGTTGGACTCACAATTGTGACCACCGCGATAGTTGCTGGTGCCGCTTGGATGCTCTATGCGGGGCTTGGTCTGCCAGCAGCATTGATATTGGGGGCAATGGTATCCCCGCCTGACCCGGTGGCTGTGGAGGCCGTTTCAAAGACAGTGCCACTTTCCCGGCGGATACTTTCCACGTTGCAAACTGAGGGGCTTTTCAATGATGCTGTTGCGCTTGTCGTTTTCGAAGTGGCTTTAGTTGCACTGAAAACTGGCGAAACCATCGAACCTAGAGAGTTACTGGCTGACTTTTTGGTTGGGCTGGTCTTGGCAGTCATGGTCGCTTTGATTCTTGCCACAATCGTTCGCTTCATTGTTCGCCTGTCAGACAATGCGGTAGCGAGCGCGGCAGCAACCATTGTTCTTCCATATGGTGCGTATCTTCTTGCTGATTCCATTGGGGCATCGGGTGTGCTTGCTGTGGTGGTTGCAGCTCTTGAATATAGGCGGACAGAATCACCTGATGACGTTGAAGAACGGTTAGTACGTTCATCGTTTTGGGAGGTAGCGGAACTACTGCTGACAGGCCTGGCATTTGGGCTTATCGGAGAGGGATTCCAAGACGTTCTTTCTGAATATGGTCCAAGTGTTTGGCGGATGGTTGGCAAAGGACTATTCATCGCAGTGGTTGTGGTTGCAGTGAGGCTCATTTACTTGCTTGTTTTGGAAAGGGTGAATAAAAACAAGCGAAAACCACTTGTTGCGCCGCGAAACTGGAAAGAAGCCTTGGTAATGACCTGGGGCGGTATGCGCGGACTAATCACCCTGGCTTTGGCCGTTTCCTTACCTAAGACCATTGGGCCACACAACGTTCCATTCGTCGGTCGCGCCCAACTTATTGTTGCTTCGTGCATGGTTTTGGTTGTGACACTTTTGCTGGCAGGCCTCACTATGCCGTGGTTACTGCGGCGGCTCAAGGTTGGGAATGAGGCAGAAGTTGAACGCAAACAGGAACGTGAGCTTGTGCATAGTGCTGGCCGCAGGTCCCTAAAAGCCGTGTCAGAAATGGAAGATTTGCCGGACTCAGTTCGTGAGCGTCTTGATTCAATTATTGAACAGGTCGAATCAGAGCTTTTAGAGCGAACCGTGGTTGAGGATATGGACGAGGTAATTTTGGAGCGTCGTGCGAACAGGGAAGTCCTGAAAAACGTACAGATGGTTGCATTAGATGCAGCGCGCGAGTTCATCATGGAAGCACGCAACCAATCTGGAGCAGATCCGGTTATCGTTGACCGCATTCTTCAACGCCTTGACATGCAAACGAGCCTGCTTCGAAATCAGCGTTGAATGAGTAAACAGTTTTCCCCCGTTTATTGAGTGGGAGTTATCCACAGTCTGTATCATCCTGAAGCTGAGATTGGTTGCAGCTCCTCTAAGCTGGACTTATGCCCTTGGGAAGTAAAAATAGGTGGAAGCTGGACCCCCTTTCAGCGATTGCTTTGATTTTGTTGGTAGTTGGAATTGCAGTGTTCGGTTATGCCCGACTATGGAACCAAAGCAGCGGCACGCCCGCTGCAACAAAATCAGAAGAACCTAGCTTTGACACGGGGGAAGAATCGTCAGCGCCGCCTACTGACCCCGCCCTCGGCAATGAAGAAACTCAAGACAAAGTAGTGGTGCATGTGGCTG
>DAIOFF010000030.1:0-17840 GCA_036745855.1 Scrofimicrobium sp.
TCATTGTTTGGTGTGCAAATGCAATACACTCCCACCCAATGAGTAAGGCCGCCGCAATGCCAAACGGCCAAATCACATAATTGAGAGCAGTATTTTTTCGTGACTCAACATTTTGAGCTTCAGATCCATCCATGAATCCTTTACCCAATGCACTTATTTCGCCATCATCTGGGTTTACAAATAGTCGAACTTCTAGCATATCTGCAAGAGATTGCAAAGAGTTTTGGTCCATCATAGATAAAGCTTTTTCATCTGGGTCATTCGGATCAGGAATGTACTCATCTGTTGGCCCTGTTCCACTTTCGTAGATTTTCATAGGCCCCCCAGCTTCAGTTCCATAGCCCCAAACCGCACCACCATCAATGTTATCTGCTACTTCTTCCCACTGTTGATCAATCTCACTAAAGTTAGGATCTGTGCTTTCTCCATCAGAAATTATGACCAGATATCGGCGATTTCCAGGGCGAAGTTCTGCACTGCTGGCCATGTCTTCAGCAATCATGTCAACTGGGCGGTTGAGCGATGATCCCGCCGAGAACTCAGATATTTCCTGGTGCAGCAGTTCAGCAAAACTTGCAACAGCAGACGTGTCCGTGGTCAACGGTAGTTCTTTACGCGCTCCCCCATCCCAGGTGACAATGGAGTACCTAGCACCCGGCGCTGATTCCAACAAGCCATCAATGTTTTCCCGCACCAAATCCAATCTAGGCTTTCCATCTACATCCTCGGCAGCCATTGACCCAGTTCTATCTACAGCCAAATAGATTTCAACGTTCGTGGTTATGTCTTCGCGCTCTATTGAGACAGCTGGTCCGGCAAGGGCAAACACCAAAACTATGCCTAACAATGATCGTCTGACTAACCCTAACCAAGCACTGCGCCGACTTGGGGAGGACTTCCGTTTTGTTTCATCGCTTCGTTTGCGTTTACTGCGTTTTAGACTCCCATAGAATCCATAACCAACAAGCGCAAGCCACACAACCCCAAATACCACTAGCATCGGTATCGACACTAAAGGCGACCAGCTCATAAACGCCTCCACACCAGGGCAGCTAGAGCAATCAAAGAACTCCACACAAGCGCGCCCAAAGGACGTTCAGGCTCATCTGTTTGCAGAACAAAACTCCGTCCTTCCGCTTCAGCTAGTTGTTTGTCTTCTATTCGGTCCATAATCGCGGCAATCGCGCCAGGATCGTCAGCCTTATGAAACTCTCCACCAGCAGCCTCCACAACCGAACGCAGCTCTTCACCTTCTGAAGTGATTTGACCACTCATTGCAGGATACAAAGCAATAATGTCAATATCTTGATCGGACGCAAACTTCACAGCCTGCTTCAACGTATAAATCTGTTCACCAGCGACTTCGTTATCAGTTGCAAGAATGATGGTTCGGGACCGCAATTGATCCCGGTGGTCAAACCCCAGCACACAAGAAGCCAAACCGTCACCAATCAGCGACGCTGCCATAACGTCTTCTCCGCTATCAACCCCATCTAAGTACTCGGAAAGTTCAGGGGACACCAGAACATACTCGCCCTCTTGCCCCATGTACCCTGAGTCAATGACATCCGCAGCCTCTGACAAAACATCATCCATAAGCTGGTAATCATCAGTAAGCGGAAACTTTACGATCGAACGTGCTGACCACATTTCAAGAGCCATCCGCTCACCAGAAAATCGTTCTACAAGCTCAGAAGCAGTGTCCAGAATCTGGCCATCATAAGGAAGCATTGACCCCGAAGCGTCCAAGCAAAGAACCATGTCACGCCTGGCAAGTGTCGGATTCTTCACTTCCCGGTTCACAGGCCCACCAGCCAAAATGGCAGCTGAGATCATGGCGACAGTAACGGCCACGCCCGCAATCAAAGCACCAGCGCGGTTTCGCTGTCTGAGCTTTCGAAACGTCGGCACATGCTCAATGGACCGCGCATTAGCAACCCAAGTCGCTTCCGCTTTACTCCCCTTGCCTCGCGACCTAAGTACAACAATCACGACTCCCGCTGCCACTGCCACCAAAAGCAGGGCCGTCAACCATCCAAATCTCATCCAACAATCACCCGTGCCCACTGTGCGCCTGAACTAATATGTTTGGTCGCCTCGTCCGCCGAAAAAGACGGCTCCTCACACCACCCTATTGCGTACCCAAGTTCTGGCCAATTTGACTGAAAAATCGGTGCCTCATCAACCGTCAACGTCTCAACGTTGTAACCGCTTCTTTCGGTTGCTGCAGCACGAATAATCGCTGCCATAGCAAGATGAGATTCCCGAGGCGTAAGTGTCCCATTCGCAAACTCTGCCTCCACCTGGGAAATATGCCGTTCATAGCGCTCTCGTCTGGCAGCAGACAATGAACGCAGGTCAGCCTCCACTTTCACTGCAGACTTTCTGTATCCAACTATCATCCCAACAAGCCAAATGAGCGCAACCAGCACCAAAGCAACACCCAACAACCAAACCCAGTTGGGATAAAGTACCGGTTCACGCAGTGAGGGCTCCACGCCTGCCACCCCCCAAAACTTCAATCAACGCATCCAAGACTCCCTGACGCGAAGCCGTAAACGCAAAACGAATGCCAAGGGATCGAAGTTCAGCCACAGCCATACGATGTTGATTGCGGATTACGGAAGACCACTCCATTGCCAACCGCTCATCATCTGCAAGAAAGTCAGGCAAATCACCAAGGTCAACGTCACGCAACGTAGTATCAGGCGTTCCCCCAATAGTTGGATTCATATCCTCAACCAAAATCACATACACCTGATGTCTGGTAAGTAAACGCCGAATGTTAGGACGAAGTCTTTGCGTAATCTGCGCAGTATCCGTCACCAAAAAAATGAGCGAACGCCTTCGAACCATAGTCTCAGCACGCCGCAACAACTGCAACAATGCTGGACCGCCACCCTCAGGATTCGCACGTCTCACAGCCTGAACCGCCGCATCAGAGTGCGACAGTCCAGACCTGGCCGGCAAAACCCTAACATCGTCACTGTTACCAGTCACCAAACCCAAATAGTCGCCTCGAACAGACGTAAGCCACGCAACCGCTGTCACAATCTCAGCAGCCACCTCTGACTTCACCTCACCATAAGGCGTCATCGCACCCATATTTGAGCCGCGATCCACAACCATCTCAACCGTCAAAGTCGCAGTCGACTCAAACCGTTTAATAACCGCATCATGGTGACGGGCAGTTGCCTTCCAATCAATATCCGAAATGTCATCACCAGGCTTATATTCAGCCATATCCAAAAACTCATGGCTACTGCCCGCCCCAAGCCCCCGGTGACGCCCATCAAGCAAAGAAAAAAGACGCCTCTGAACTGGGAAGTCAACCAACTTCCCATAGTCATGTAAACCTGAAACAGCCATCTTTACGGAACAGGAACCGCCGCAAAAACGGCATCAATCAAACCCGGCACAGACACATTGTCCGCAACAGCATCCCAAGTGCGAACCAAACGATGACGCAAAACCGACTGACGAAGTGCCTTCACATCATCAGGAACAACAAAATTGCGACCATCCATCAAAGCATGCGCTTTAGCGATTTCCTGAAGAGCAATCGCGCCACGCGGAGACGCCCCCAAACGAACATGCGACTGGAAGTTAGGAAGCGGATTTGGCCCCCCACCACGCGTCGTATTCACCAAATCAACAATGTAAGCCTTCACACTGTCATGCACAAAAATCCGTGAAGACAACCGCTGCAAATCAGCCAGTTCATCCAAACTGATCGGATCACCATAAAGCTCTTTCCCAAATGACCCCTTATCGATCATCTGCAAAACCTTCAGCTCCTCAGGTGCCGTCGGATACGTAATGACAACCTTCATCAAGAAGCGGTCCATCTGCGCTTCAGGAAGCACATACGTGCCCTCTTCCTCAATCGGATTTTGCGTAGCCATAACCATGAACGGATCCGGAAGCTTATAAAGCTCCCCACCAATCGTGGTCTGCCGCTCCTGCATCGCCTCCAACATGGCCGACTGAGTCTTCGCTGAAGACCTATTAATCTCATCAAGCAACACAAAGTTCGCATGAACCGGCCCAAGCTGAGTGACAAACTGCCCAGTCTGCGCATTAAAAATCTGCGTACCAATAATGTCATTCGGCATCAAGTCAGGCGTGCACTGAATACGGTGAAATGAACCCGACACAGCCGCCGCAAGCGTCTGCGCCGCAGTTGTTTTCGCAAGTCCCGGTACCGACTCAATCAGTACGTGACCCTTCGCAAGCAGCGCGGCAAGCATGGCCTCGCGCAAATCATCCTGTCCAACAACTCTTTGACGGAAAAGAACGTTTACCCGATCAAGCAAACCTTTCGCGCGTTCCAACTCCCCATCCGTCAAATAAAGATCTGCGCCTACACCTTCAATTGTGGCCATCCACGTTCTCCTCAGTCTTGTGTCTGGTCCTCATATTTGCCTTTCAATATTCGGCCCTAACCATGCTAATGCAACTACCTGAAAGCCCTCTCAGGATTCCGCGTATACGCGCCTGAGCAGACGCGATAACGGACCATCCGGGTTTTCCCTCAACCTACCAGCAGTTCCTTGCTCAACCACCCGCCCGGCGTCCACCACAATAGTGTTCGCCTCGGGCAAAAGATGATCAACCTGGTGCGTCACCTCAAGAACCGTCAAACCAGGACGGCGCTCTCGAATCCTATCCCGCATGAGGCCAGCCGTCACAGAATCAAGCTGACTAGTGGCCTCATCCAAAATCAAACAAGACGGATTCGCTGCCAACGCGCGTGCAACCGCGACCCGCGAAACCTGCCCTCCAGAAATATTAGTACCATCCACCGATATTTCCTGACCTAGACGGTCAGACCAATCCTCCAACCCCACCATCCAAAGCGCATCACGCACATCATCCTCACTAGCATGTTCATCACAAAGCCTAAGGTTTTCAAGCACCGATCCCCTAATGATCGTGGGCCTTTGCACAACCAACGCATTCTCCCTACGTAAGTCACGAAGCCGCATGTCCTTCACATTTTTGCCACCACTAACAACAATCCCCTGCTGAGGATCCCACCCCCTCGCAAAAAGCGCAGCAATCGTCGACTTACCGCTGCCCGAAATGCCAACAAGGAAATTCCACTCACCAGGGCGTACCTCCAAACTCACATCGTTGAGAACGGACCTGCCCGGATCATAACCAAAAGTGACACCCTCAAGAGCCATCCACCTGTCCATTGCTTTCTGCTCAACACGAGAGGGCGCACTGTTAGGACCGTCTTTTACCAGAGGCGACGCCTCCATTACCTCGCGAACACGAACGGCAGAGGCCAACGCCTCATCCAAACCATCCACAAAATCATCAATCCCACGAAGCGAACCCCAAAGGCCAATCCACACAAGCAAAGCAAACGGGTTAAAGGCCACCAAGACAATCAAAATACCCAGCTCCACAGCAACCAACATCCCAGCGCGAACCGCTGCCCGCCTGCGGATAGGCTGACGCGCCGCCTCCAACGCATCATCCAAAGACGCCGCCTCACGCAACCGCAAATCTTCCGCATGAAAAACACGAATCTCCCGAAGCCCCTGAACACTATCACCCAAATGCGTGGCAATACCCGCATTTGCCACCGCAAACCGGTGATTATCTAAAGCAGCATTCTTTACCGACAACAACGGAATAGCAATCAAAAGAACAGAACCCAACAACACGATAAGCGCCACAGAAGTCCCCAACGCCACCCAAGAATAAACGACAGCACATACAGGCAAAATCACGGCCGAAACTGCTGGTGGAACAGTATGTGCGAAGAAAACCTCAACCCGGTCAATGTCGCGGGTGGCACGATCTGAAAGCTCAGCCCCCGCCCGCCCCTTTGTCGCTGCCGGGGCCCCTGGTGCAAGCGCATAGAAAAAGTCCGTCCGCAAGCGAGTCAGCATCGTGAACGCCACCCAATGCCCAGCGAAATGCTCCAGATATCGAAGTCCAGCCTTCACCATGGAAAGACCTAAAACCCACCAAAGCGCTGGCAGCAATGACTTGCTCCATACAGCATGGCCTGCAACCAGCAGAATGCAGATGATCAGGCCCTGCCCCAGCAGTCTTGCTAGAACTGCCACACCCCACATTGCGCGGACGCCGCCTGAGTTTTTGAAAAGCCAGGTGGCGGTTTCGAGGCGGGTGGGTCCGCCTGACACTTTTTGGCTCAGAGCCAGATCTGCACTTGCCGACACATTTTGGCTCTGAGTCAATTTTGGACCCTCCGACGCATTTTGGCTCTGAGTCAATTTTGGACCTCCAAACCCCTGACCAGCCCAATCACCCTATCCGCACCTGAGATGGCCGCCCGCCTGTGCGCAATCATCAATACGGTTCTGCCCTCCATAGCCTGGTTGAGGGCGTTCAGTATGCGGGCTTCACTTTGAAGGTCGACTTGGCTGGTTGGTTCGTCAAGAATCAGTAGCGGCGCGTCCATGAGTAGAGCTTGCGCGATCGCCACTCGTTGGGCTTGTCCCCCGGATAGTAACGCACCTCTTTCGCCGACATTTGTGTTGATCCCTTCTGGGAGCTCGTTCGTGTCTGAAAACCCTGCTTTGTGGAGAGCGTCGGTCATTTCCTCAAAGTTGGCTCCTGGTTTTGCCATTTGGAGGTTGTCGGCGATGGTGCCGGTGAACAAGAATGGGCGCTGTTGCACTACGGCTATGTCGCGGGCGTTCACGCTGATTTTTCCTGAGGTCGGTTTGAGTAGACCTTGGATGATGGCGCTCACTGTTGACTTGCCTACCCCGGATGGCCCGACTAGTGCGACTTTTTCTCCTTTTTCTAGTCGCAGTGATAAGTCTGTGATGATGGGTTCGCCTTTTGTCCACCCGGCATTCACGTGCTCTAAAGATAGGACTGGTGAGTTGGCGTCCGATTGTTTGCGGTCAGGTTCTTCAGATCGCGCGTCTGTGGCTTCTGCATGTAGCTCTGCGAATTGCCCCATCGCGGCGCGCCCGCCTATTCCTATGTAAAAGAATTGTCCGACTAGGTCCACTGGGTTAATAAGTATCGTCGTCAAAAGCAGTAGTGAAATGCCTTGGCCGACTGTCATGTCATCGGACACCGCGGCATAGGTGGCAATGAGCATCGCTGTCATGGAAAACGCGATGTCCATTACTAAGATCAGCAGCTGGTTTCCGCCTAATAGGCGCATGATGCGTTTGCGGTGCGCTTCGTTTTCTTCTGCTAGTTCTTTTGAGGCCCGCCCTGCAGCGTTCGCGTATGCAAGGGATTCTAGGGCTTGAATGTTTTCAAGGAATATTTGGCGCAAGTGGGTTTGCGAGGCGCGAAAGCGTGATCCAACCGGTTTTGTCGCCCCTTGGAAGGCTCCGACGGCTAGCGGGCCGACCACTAGGACTAAAGCCAGCAGGCCTGCGCTCTTCCAGTCGATCCACAATCCGATCACTATTACCACCATGATCGGGGCAGTTAGCTGGCCTATTGTGCTTGCCATTACCCCGCCTTTGTATCGCCCGGCGCGCATTGCTCCGTTTGTGGCTAGGTCTAGTAGTTTTCCTGCCCGTTCTCGGGTTTTTATGGGACCTAGGTCGAACCATGCTTGTTGGGCGATTGTGCGTAGGTTTCGTTCGGTTTTTGCTTGGGCTGCAAGTGACGTGTTGACTGCCATGCTGGCCATCACAGCGGATATGGCTGCTGCGCCGATTGTGATGACCCACCATGATGGGGTGGGTTTGGCGTCGATTCCGATTCCGATTTGCGCGGCGACTATGGCGCTTGTGGCCACCCCGATCCACCGTTCGATGATTTGGGTGGGAACGGTTCCTTTGGGGACTGCTTTTTTGGGTGGATTGTCTGAGGTTTTTGCAGGGGTTTTCCCTGGTGAGTTTTGCACTTGTCTATTATTGCGCTTCTGCTTTGATTATTTGGGTTTTGCAGGTGGCAGTTTTCCCATCTCAATATGGCTCTGAGTCAAAAAGTGTGCGCCGCTCTGCTATCATCAACCTAAAGCTTTTGTTTTGGTTATGAAAGACATTCGATTTGCTTTCGAGAACAGATGATTACGTCGTAGTAGTAGCGGGGACGTTGACGCCCGCCGTCATCGTTCCCCCACAGACCTTCACATGCACGCGCCCCAGAAATTGGGGACGCCTCCACCCAAAAATCGAAAGGCAGAACCTTGGGTACAACATCATTTCCGGAAACATTTGACGAGGTCGTAGAATCCATTGCGGCGGCTGGTGAACGCCTCAATGATATTGGCGCAGTTGAGGCTGGTGCAGGCAATATTTCTGCTGCTTTCAATTGGGTTGTTGAACTGGATGAGTATTTTCCGAAGCGTGAAGAGATTAGTCTTCCGTACGCGTCACCTGCTTTGGCGGGGTACACGGTGTTGGTCACTGGTTCGGGCTGTCGCCTGCGTGATCTTGCGTTGAATCCTTTGAATAATTTGGGTGCTGTTGAGGTTCATGAGGGCGGGTTGACTGGCACGCTTCATTTCCGAAAGCGCGGTAATTTTGGTCGGCCTACTTCTGAGTTTAACTCCCATCTTGCGGTCCATCAGGATCAGGTTTATGAGCGTGGGATTCCTTTCCATGCGGTGATCCACGCGCAGCCGCCGCGTCTTGTGATGTTGTCGCATATTCCTGCTTATGCTTCGACGGCTGCTTTGAATAGGGCGGTTTTGCGTTGGGAACCTGAGACGATTGTGCAGCTTCGTGAGGGGATTGGTTTCCTTCCGTTTATGTTGCCGGGTTCGGATCAGCTTATGCAGGCTAATGTCACGGGCTTGCGCGATTACCAGATTGTCATGTGGGCGAAGCATGGCGTGATGGCTCGTTCTGATACTTCGCCTTTGCGGGCGTCTGACCGTATTGAGTATGCGGAGACTGGCGCAATGTATGAGTTTATGAATCTTCAAGTTGGTGGCCTGGGTCAAGGGCTCACTGATGAGGAGCTGGGCGCGGTTGTGAATGCGTTTGACGTCGACACCAGCCTTTACTTCCCTGAAAATTAGAAAAGGAACATCAATATGGCAGATAGTTTTGATCAGCTGATTGCGGTCGCGAATAAGTTTGGGCGGGATCCTGAGTATTCACGTGGGGGTGGTGGTAATGCTTCGGTGAAGGATGATGGTGTTCTTTATATTAAGCCGTCGGGTGTGCCGCTTGCTACTTTGAAGAGGGAGGATTTGGTTCCGCTTCGCATTGATGTTCTTATTGATGCGTTTGACGAGGAGCCGCCTGAGCAGGGCGATCCGGTTATGATTGCGGCTGCGCGTGCTTTGGTGCGTGATACTGGGCGGCGTCCTAGTGTTGAGATTTTGTTTCATGCGTTGATTCCGTCGAAGTTGGTTCTTCATTCGCATCCGCTTGTTGCTAATGCGCTTACTTGTAATGAGGATGCTCAGAAGTTGGCTTTGGATCTTCTTGGTGATGACGCGATTTTGGTTCCTTATACTGATCCTGGCGTGCCGCTTGCGAAGAAGGTTCGTGAGGTTCGCGAGGCCTATGTGGCTCGCACTGGGAATCCGGCTCCTGGGATCACGTTGCTTGGGAATCATGGGATTATCATTGCGGGTGACACGGATGCGGAGATTGAGAGGCTTTCTGCGCGGCTGACGGACACGGTTGCGGCGGCGATTGAGAAGACTGCGGCTTCTGAAGCGCCGGTTCTTGATCAGGCTGCGTTGGATGTGGCGCTTACTCATGTGGCGCCTGCATTGCGCGGCAAGCTTGGTGGCGTGGTTACGGCTGATTGTTCTGATTTGACGCGGTCGGTGACGTTGACGCCTGCTGGGGATGCTATTATGCATGGCGGCCCGTTGATTCCTGATCAGATTGTTTATGCGGGTTCTTTCCCGCTGGTTCTTGATGTGGCTGGTGTTGGTGATGAGAGTTTGGTCGCGCATGTGGGTGCGGCAGTGGATTCTTACGAGGCCCAGCATGGGAAGCTTCCTGTTGTCGCCGTTATTCCTGGTTTGGTCGCGTTTGCGGTGGGCAAGGATTTGAAGTCGGCTAGGACTGCGGTTGGCACGTTTACGGATGCGCTTAGGGTGGCTAGGGACGCGGAGCGTCTTGGCTCTGTTCGGGTGATGTCTGAGCGGGAGCGTACGTTTATTGAGAACTGGGAGGCTGAGAGTTACCGGAAGGCTGTTGCTGCTGGTAGTAACACTGGCCGTCTTGATGGCAAGGTTGTTGTGGTTACGGGCGCGGCTCAGGGGTTCGGACTGGGTATTGCGTCTGAGCTGATCAAAGAGGGCGCTCAGTTGGTTCTTGGAGATTTGAATGTGGAGTTGGCGGCTGCTGAGGCCGCGAAGCTTTGCGCGGCTTTTGGCGAGGATAGGGCGATCGCGGCGAAGGTTGATGTGTCTGACGCTGATTCGGCGCTTGCTTTTGTCCGTGATATTTGTGCGGTTGTTGGCGGGGCTGACGTGTTCATTTCGAATGCGGGTGTTTTGCGTGCGGGTTCAGTTTTGGATCAGCCGGTTGCGGATTTTGATCTTGTGACGAATGTGAACTATCGCGGGTATTTCTTGTGTGTGCGTGCTGTTGCCCCGGTTATGGCACGTCAGTTTGAGGCGAATCCTGCGCAGTGGCTTGACATTATTGAGATCAATTCGAAGTCTGGCCTTGAGGGTTCGAAGCGTAATTTTGCTTATTCTGGTTCAAAGTTTGGCGGTATTGGGCTCACTCAGTCATTTGCGCTTGAGCTTGTTGAATGCGGTATTAAGGTGAACGCTATTTGTCCGGGTAATTTCTTGGATGGTCCGTTGTGGACGGATCCGGAACGTGGTTTGTTTGTGCAGTATTTGCGTAATGGGAAGGTTCCTGGGGCTAAGACTATTGATGACGTTCGTGCTTTTTATGAGGCGAAGGTTCCGATGGGTCGCGGTTGTGTCCCTGCTGATCTTGCGAAGGCGATCTGCTATGTGGTGGATCAGGATTATGAGACGGGACAGGCTATTCCAGTTACTGGTGGGCAAAATATGTTGAGTTAGTTTTTGAACTGACTTTTCTCTCCCGTCCCCCTAACTTGCATGGTCAAGGCGGTTTTTTGGATGTGAGTGTTTGAGTCATTTTGGCCGCATGGGTTGTTTGGGTGCTGCGCGTTTTCTTCCGCGCAGCACCCAATGTTTTATTGTCTGCATTTGCCGTTTGCACCACGCGAGCAAGCTCATCTATCGACTCGTTTACCGCCAAAAGAGAAGAAAAATGGGATCTATTTCGGAAGTCCGAACTTTTAGATTAGGATAGTCGTAACAAAGATTGATGACTGGAGAGAGGTAGCCATGTCACACAAACACAAAGCGGCAAACCTCTCAGCCTCAGTCTCACTGGCGGAAATCAATGGCACGATAGCTATGCCGCCCAAGGATGCAGGTTTTTGGCGCAGCCTTCTAAGGTTTTCAGGTCCAGGCGCGTTGGTGGCTGTTGGCTACATGGATCCTGGAAACTGGATTACGTCTATTGGGGGCGGTTCGGACTTTGGCTATCTTCTGCTTTCGGTGATCCTTGTTTCGTCCTTAATCGCTATGTTGCTTCAGTACATGTCAGCAAAACTTGGCATTGTGACAGGCATGGATTTGGCGCAGGCCACCCGCCGGCACACGTCCCGCAAGCTTGGCATTGTCTTGTGGCTTATAGCTGAGCTAGGCATTATGGCAACTGAAGTGGCTGAGGTGATTGGCGCTGCAATTGCACTAAACCTATTGTTTGGGATTCCGCTGATAGTTGGCGTGATATTGACGGTTGCGGATGTCATGATTTTGCTTGTTTTGCTCCGTTTTGGCTTCCGCAAGATCGAAGCGATTGTGGCCACGTTGATTTTGACTATTGTTGTCGTTTTTACTTACGAGGTCTGGCTTGCTGGCCCCGACATTCCATCAATGTTTGAGGGTTTTCTTCCATCCAAAGATATTCTTCGTCCAGCTCAGCTGACTATGGCCCTTGGAATCGTTGGTGCCACTGTCATGCCCCACAATCTTTATTTGCATTCTTCTATTGTTCAATCCCGCAAGGTAGATAGGAAGGATTCTGATGAGGTAGCGCGGGCGTTGCGCTTTACCATTTGGGATTCCAATATTCAGTTAGGTGCCGCTTTCGTCGTCAATTGTTTGCTGCTTCTTTTAGGGGCCGCACTTTTTTATGGTCAAGACGCTGAGCTTGGCACGTTCTCTGCGATTTATGATGCTCTGAAGAACCCATCAATCACCGGTTCTATTGCTAGTCCGGTATTGTCAACATTATTTGCTGTGGCACTGCTGGCTTCGGGGCAAAACTCGACTATCACAGGTACTTTATCTGGTCAGATAGTAATGGAAGGGTTCTTGAGGATTACCCTACCGCTTTGGGTCACACGCCTAGTTACGCGTTTGATTGCAATCATTCCTGTGGTTCTAGTTGTCATTATTTTTGGAAGTAATGAACTGGTCTTAGATAACCTACTCATTTATTCCCAAGTGTTCTTGTGCGTGGCGCTGCCTTTTTGTATGATCCCGCTGGTCCTTTTCACCTCGTCAAAACGAATCATGGGTGAACGCTTCAAAAACCCCATTTGGATTGCCGCATTGGGATGGATATCTGCCATTGTCCTGACGATTCTCAACATCCAGCTAATAATCCATACCGTAAGTAGTCTGTTCAGCTAAAGTACCAATAAACTTTTTACGGGAGATTCTGCCTCAGATGCCAGTTGATTCCTGCATGTATCAACGCGAAAGATGCTCAACTTTTAGTCGCATTGGGAAAGATTCTTGACCGATTCACTAAGGACTGAAGTTCCACCAACCAAATCAACGGTCTTGACTTGGGATGCGTTTCCATAAATCCATTCGGAGGCAACAGGTGATGGTAGACATGACCCATTTGATAACACCAAACGTTGACTGGCATTCCCTGCTGGAACAGCAGCTGAGAGCGCGTCAGGAAAGTTTGCCCCAGTGGCAACCCAAACCCCAGACACAGGTATCGAACTAACTGAACTCAGATAGTTGTTCACCGCTATGTTCGTTTGATAGCGGTCCCCGCCACTGAGCCGGTGTACTTGGAAAGTTTGCCTGAGATTCTGCTCAATATTCCCATTCACAGTGGCCCCGCCGCCGCAAATGTGGATGTTTTTTGCTCCCTTAGCTTTTAGCCCATCCAGCACACCTGATGGAAGCGTGTTTGAGCTGGTTCCGTTGACTAGTAGCACGGGAGCGTTTAAGACTCCCCCGGCCGCCGCGGCTGTGAGGGCATCCGCATACCCTTGACCTGTCGCAACGAAAGCTTCAGACACCTGCCTGTCCTTGAAGAAGGTTGAGAATATTTGCGCGCTGGTCTCATAGCGATCTTTCCCGCTAACACGCTGTGGAACCAACCCTGTTGCACGCTGCAGCTGGTCGCTGACATGATTCGAGACCGCATTTGTTCCACCAATAATGTAAATGGCTGACGGGCGGCGCGTCGCGATCAGATCACGCATTTGCTGCCCCATTTCACCGGGGGCCGTCAAAACCAAGGACCCCTGATTCATGCGAACAACGGGGCCTATGGATAAGGCATCTGGGAAACTAGCACCTGATGCAACATACAATGGCGCATTAGGTGCCATCATTTTTTTGTTCACTAAGAGGCTGGTCTCATACCTATCGGTGCCATTATGCCTACTTATGGTTATGTTCTTTCCTGCGCCCCCTACATTAAAAGCCGCTTTTACCTTTATTCCAGCAGACGTCTTCGTGACAGTTTTATAGCCCCATAAGGAACCTGCAGAAGTGACAGTAAGTGTCCGATTTATATCGGCTGCGACTGGCAAATAAGTTGCAGCCGTCGCTCCCTCGATACGGTTGCCATCTCTGTACCACTGGTATGAGACTCCACTTGGCTTTGGCGTCCAACTGCCCATTGATGCTCTCACTTGGGAACCAACGACCGCAGTTCCCGTTATCGTAGGCGCAGATGTGTTGCTGAATGTTTTCATTGGGGCTTTGAACATGACTGGAGAATATGGGTCTGTTAGGTCCAACCCTTGCAAAACATTCTTCGTTTGGGTGTAATCCAAATTATTGATTGCTTGCTCAGGTGCCCCCACCCAATAAAGGGAATCTTCTCCAATTAGTGCCGGTTCTGATGATGGAGCATACGCAATGCCAGGGAATGATTTCTCCACCAAGACCTCGCCGCCCGCAGTAACAAGGCGGTATTCCAGGCTACGCTCATACTTCGGCGTTGACGCTACATGAAAAAGGACAACCAAATCCCCACCTGGCAATGCAGTAATCGTAGGCTGGCCGACTATTGTGGTCGAATCAGTTGGGTCATTTAGTGTTAACCATTTGAAGGTTCGGCTTTTAGCCCCCTCCTCTAAATCAACGGACACCAAGTAAACATTGGATGCGTGCTGCCCGGCCTTATTGGCAGGGATTCCAGTTTTTCCATTTACAGGTTCATTGTGGGGGGCCGAGGTCCCGGTGATGATCGCCCTACTTCCAACCGTCTCCATCCCATTCAATGTTGAGTAGGTGAAGTTATCCCCGATTGTCCCCGTCAGCATCAACGCCGAAATGCTTGTTCCTTGACCGCTACCAGTCCCCCCATTAGTCACGAAGATTTGCCGCGGATAGGCATCACCATGATCAGCCAGGGCCAGTCTCTGCCCATCTGAATACGACTTTGCAATCTGATTGAACGAATGTGATGCGTAAACGATGCCGTTTGATCGAAAATCGTCCATTGTATTTGGATTGAGAGACAAAGTGAGGTTCGTTTGGTGGTGAACTCCTTTACTATCTTTTGGAAGTTCTCGGGAAGTGTGAATAAAAAGCCTGTCCTGAACCATCGCCATTGAAGCCGAACCAGCAGAAAATGGTTCCCACACCCCGCCCAGAATATTGGTCACTTTGTCAGAAGAGATTCCGGCGCTACCAATTACTGTCAAAGACGTGTCGTACTTGGTCATCCTTATTACTTCTGTGCCGCCAAGTTCGTCAGGATTACCTTGGCCAGATAGAACATAAATATATCCATCAGGCATTTGCGCCACGCCTCCAATAATCGGAAGCGCAGCTGTGAGATTTACTTCTTTTCTTGAAACGACTTTATGGCCCACTGGATCAATCAAAATCGTAGCCAGTTTTCCCTTGGTACATGCAGAAGTGATCCGCATCAGCGTTCCCTCAACTGAGGATGAACTACAACGCATAGACGCCCAATTCCATGGGTCTATTCCGCGACCATAGTCCGTGTAACGCCCACCTGTGCCCAAGTTTTTCCCTGGTTCTACCTCTACCAGGTATTCCTCACGAAATTTGACCTGCGAAGACGTCAGGCCGCCTCGACCATCTTCTGGCTCGGGGATCTCAATATTTTCAGGTGGCGCAGTCCAACTTTCGTTGCCTAACTGAGAGTCATCGACTTCCCCTGCAAGTAAAGGCAGATCATCACCTGGGTTATCTGGGGAAACCGCACCAGCCGTAACTGCAACAGAGCACCACATAAAACCAACTGCCATTGCGGTGACTATCGGCTTCGCAATCTTCCCTGTTTTCATCTTTGCTGGCTTTCCACTTGGTCGGCAAGACGTGCTTAGTCTAACTGCCAAGTCAAGAAAAGATGCACTGCGGCAGGCAAAACCGAGTATCAATTTTATCCATAGTGCAAAATTTTCGTCGAAATGTTTGCAGCTAAATGAGCTTGTTTGGTAGCGACGTTATATTCTGCTGGCCGCTTGCCTGCGACCCAGCTTTGTCATGTGCAACACAAAAGTGGCTCTTCAGGTGGGTCTCACGTCGGGTATCATGAAAAATATCATTTTCTGGAGACTCAACTCAAGGAGCCAGGTTTCAGCCGACTGGGAGCTACTAAGGACAAATGACTAACACGGCAGGTCACGCGAAGGCATATTCGCGAAGTGGCATAAAAAGAGTAGCAATTCTCGTTCTCGCAGTGTTCACAACTGCCCTGACAACAGTGGCATTCGCTGTTATCTTTACGGGCAAGAAGTTTGTTGACGCATACCACGGAACTGTGACGACACTTCCCTCTGCAGAGGTGTTCCCGGAAGAAAATAGGCCCCCAGCAGGACCGGAAGGTACACAAACGATTCTTCTTTTGGGATCTGATACGCGCGCCACTGTTGACCCTGATGACATTGAGTCCGTGAGCGGCTCACGGTCAGACACAATGCTGCTTTTACAGATTCCGGCTTCACGAGAGAAGATTTATGGCATCTCTTTCATGCGTGATTCGTGGGTTGACATTGAAGGGTATGGCTCCGCAAAACTCAATGCTGCAATGGCTTTTGGTGGCATCCCCCTGGCCGTATCAACCCTAGAAGGATTGGTAGGGACCGAAATCGATCATGTCGCACTTGTAGATTTCGAGGGCTTCAAAGCTGCAACAGATGCGCTTGGCGGGGTGACGATCAACAACCCTGAAGCATTTTCGACGCGAGCGGCTGGACCTAAGTTTGATTTCCCTGCTGGAAAGATAGAGCTAGATGGCACAGAGGCTTTGGCATTTGTACGCGAGCGAAAAGCGTTTATTGATGGCGACTATCAGAGGGCAAGAAATCAACAGCTTTTCGTGCAATCAATGATGAAGAAAATGGTAAGTCGCAGCGTTCTGACTAATCCAAATCAGCTATTGAAGACCGTCGAAGCTATTGGACCACACGTGGTCACGGACCAGGATTTGGATCTGACCTACTTGTCAGGCCTTTTGCTTAGCCTCACAGGTATGGAAAGCGATGGTTTTGTAACCTTCACAGCACCAACAGCAGGAATCGGCACATCAGCTGATGGTCAATCAATCATAAACCTTGATCCAGAACGCATGTCTGCACTTAAGCAAGCATTTCAGAGTGACTCTTTAGATGAGTATGTTGCGACGCAAGACCTTCAGACGTACTGACCAAAAGTTGGCATGGTAGTGGTATCCTCGGTCGAAGAATTGTTGCCTAATGAGAAGTGAACAGCGAAGATGACGGAACGGAAGTCTCGTGAGACCTTTGTTGTCCCGTTCGCTATCCTCATCATGATCGCCATGCTTGCGGGGGTTACCTACTGGCGGTTGGCAGAGTCAAGAGAACGCGCAGACTGGGTCGCCCTCGTAAACTCGGCTCCGAAACTAAAGAGTGAAGCCGAAGGGGCAATAGAGAATGCTCAAAATACCATTGACTTTGCAACGACCTCGTCGATTGCTTTAGAGGCCGCCGATGGTTTGAAGATCAAAGTGGCGGAAGCTAAGACTCTGGTTGAAGACATTTCTGGGCTCCTAGAATATAGGGTTCCCGTGGTTCCTGCGGACTCCACAGGGGGCTTGTTGGCAGACCCATTGCAAGTAGACACTGAAGCGTCTGCGCAGTTCACTGTTCAAATACCGGCAGACTTCTCTGAGACCCAGAAGGCGTTTGTCAGGGTTGAAGAGCAACTTGAGTTTGCAGTACAGGGTTTAGAACGGGATACAAAAGATTTACAGGCAGACGTAAAAGAAGTCGTCACCAAGGCTAAATCTAGTTGGACTATTTCCCGGGATAACCTGTCAAGGAAAGTCAGTGACGTCCAGGATTCAATGGACCTTGACGCTCGCGCCCTTTCGGACCCCATCTTTGTGGAGGAACTCCGAACAGCTTTGAACGCGGCAGAACAGTTGCTGGCCAATAATATGACTGTCCCTGAGGCAACTTCGGCCATCGACCAGGAAACTCAGTCCTTTGACCAGGCAGGCAAGGATATCGATGCCAAGGTAGAGCAGTTAAATTCTGCTACAGAACCTTACGTGCCTGAGGTCGATGACGATAATTGGGACGAGGAACCTTACGACGACCAGTACCCAGGTATAGAAGACCCTTACAATGTGCCAGTTGCAGGGCAAAACGCCACAGAGTAGTCA
>DAIOFF010000031.1:0-17709 GCA_036745855.1 Scrofimicrobium sp.
GATATCACACATAACAGTAGTTGAAAATATTGAAATGGGTATGACTTTAAGTGGTGTTGGTTCTTCAACAAGAAAAGCCAAAGCACTAGAAGTATTAGAACGAGTTGGTTTAAAAGAGCATGCTCATAAAAAACCAAGTCAATTATCTGGTGGACAGATGCAAAGGGTTGCAATTGCCCGGGCTGTTGCATCGGGAGCTCCAGTTTTGGTCGCAGATGAGCCAACAGGGAATCTGGATTCAAAAAATGCCGCACTTATCATGGACACCCTCGAAAAATTGGTGGCATCTGGAACAACAGTGATCGTAGTTACGCATGACCCCATCGTGGCGGCGCGAGCGCCACGGCGCATCGAAGTTCTTGATGGACACGTCAATGCGGGCACCCAACTTTCGACAAATGATGTTCCAGAAGTCCCCCATTTGACGAATCACGGGCGACAGGAACCAGAAGGGACGTCATCAAAAGTTCGCTTTTTTGACGCCATTATTGATGCTTGGCGAGGCCTTTGGACCAAACGTGTGCGGACACTCTCATTGGTCTCTTCAGTAGCCTTGGGCGTGGCACTAGCCGTGACAACCCTCGGATTATCCCAAACTGCCCACGCACAAGTTTCTGATATGTTCGATGCAGTCCGCAACACACGCATCACTCTCACTTCGCCCATACTTGACGCAAAAAGTACCCTTACTAGCGAAAACGCTCTATCCTCAGAGGTCGCCTCACCAGAGGCGTTGCGAAGACTACAAAAAATGAGCGGCGTAAAAGAAGCCGCCGTCTTCGTGACACATGGGGATTTGCAGATAGAAACCAGCCCTCCGAGTGCAGGACAACGGGCTTCAAAACCGAAAACGATCATTGCAGGATCGATAGGAATGGTTGGTGGTCAACTATCGGATACGTTATTTAGCCTAGATAGCTCTGCAATTTTCGACCATGAGTCGATGGTGCTTCAAGAAGATGAAGTCATCATTGGAGCAAACCTGGCCGCTGAACTCAATCTAGGCCCATTGCTTGCTTCACCTTGCGTGTGGATTGGTGGGAAAGCACGGCAAGTGGTTGGCATTTTGACTGATGCAGGTATGCAAACAAACATGCTTACCTCAATAATTTCCGCAGAAGAAACCGCTTCCATATGGTCGCCAGCTGCATATGCAACCGCCGAGATACGGGTGGTTCCAGGTGCTGGAGCAAACGTTTCCCAACAGGCTGCAGATGCCTGGCTTCCGCGCGCGCCAAGCAAGATTTCCGTTGACGCGCCGCCTGACCCGCAAGGAATGCGTGCCGAAGTTGAGTCAAGCGTTACAACGATTCTTGGAGTATTAACCGGCGTTGCTCTGCTTGCAGCTGTGCTATCACTGACCACAGCCATGACCAGTGCTGTCTTCCAGCGCAAGGGCGAGTTTGGATTGCGCCGCGCGATCGGTGCCAGACGCATCCATGTTGCTGGTCTGGTTCTAACAGAAGCCGTGGCTGTCGGTAGTATTGGAGGCATTCTTGGTTCTTATGCAAGCATGCTAGCCGTGCTAGGCATCACGATTGCCAAACATTGGCAGCCAGTCCTGGCGTTAACACTTATTCCCGCAGGAATCGCAGGTGGAACAATAGTTGGTTTGCTTGGTGGGCTAATTGCAGCCCTCAATGCATCTAAAGTCCAGCCATCCGATGCTTTGCGTGCATAAGATGCAGCGTTCGTAATCCGTGCGATCCCCTTGTTGTTACAGCCGGGGCCTGATGGTTGGCATTCCCAGGGGCACGCCTTTTGGTTCCTCGGCCGCTCCGCGCTCCCAAGCATCGCCTGCGCGCGTGCGGATTACCTTAGTTGGGGCTTCAGCCAGCAGGTGGTGTGGGGCACCATAGGTAATGGTTGTTTCTACCATGTCCCCAGGCCTTGGAACCTCGGCACCATCTGCAATAGTCACGTGCACCAGGCGACTGTCCTCAGCCCGCCCCGAAATGCGGTGGGTGTCAGCGTCCTTACGGCCTTGCCCTTCAGCAACCAAGACCTTGACAGTCTTCCCAACTTGGCGCCCATTCTCTTCAGTCGATATCTTGTTTTGCAGGGCAAGAAGCCGCCTATACCGCTCCCCCACAACCTCAGGATCAACCATGTCCTCGCGGCTAGCAGCAGGCGTCCCTGGGCGCGGCGAATAGATGAAAGTAAAAGCAGATGCAAACCTAGCCCTTTCAACTGCATCCAAAGTCTGCTGGAAATCTTCCTCAGTCTCACCCGGAAATCCGACAATGATGTCCGAGGTAATCGCGGCTTCCGGAATCGCTTCCCGTACCCGGTCAAGTATTCCCATGAACTTTTCTGCCCGATACGAACGGCGCATTTCCCGAAGAACCTTGTCAGAACCAGACTGGAGCGGCATATGCAGGCTTGGCATCACAGTCGAAGTCTCAGCCATCGCCGCAATCACGTCATCCGTAAAAGCCGCAGGATGAGGAGAAGTAAACCTGACCCGATCAAGGCCCTCAACTTTACCTACAGTCCTCAACAAATCCGCAAACGCACCGCGTTCTCGAAAACTCACGCCATATGAGTTCACGTTTTGGCCTAGCAACGTGACTTCGATTGCACCCTCAGCAACAACAGCTTCAACTTCAGCCAGAATCTCACCCGGCCTGCGGTCACGCTCACGCCCGCGAAGCCTTGGGACAATACAGAAAGTGCAAGTATTGTTACACCCAACTGAAATGGAAACCCAGGCCGCATAAACGGACTCACGCCTTGTTGGCAAGGTAGATGGAAAAACCTTCAAAGATTCTTCAATCTCAATGGCCGCGTCACGATTGTGCTGGGCCCGCTTCAGTAATGCTGGAAGGACATCAATGTTGTGCGTCCCAAATACTGCGTCAACCCAAGGAGCCTTCTTCACGATTCCATCGCGCATCTGTTGGGCCAGGCAGCCGCCAACAGCGATTTGCATTCCCGGTCTCTCTCGCTTCACAGACGCAAGCTGCCCAAGATTACCAAACAGCTTGGTTGCCGCATTTTCGCGAACTGAACAGGTATTGATGACCACAACATCGGCTCCCATGTCACCAGCGTCCGTGGCGCGCGCAGCCAGTTCAGGAACAGCACTGACCGGAATCAGCCCCATGTCTTCGAGCAAACCAGCCATACGCTCAGAATCATGCTCATTCATCTGGCAACCAAGTGTTCGCACCGCATAAGTCCGCGGCAAAGTCATGTCATTCATCGGCGGCTAGTCTAGCAAGAGCTAGATCGAATGCCGCATCCACGGATTGCTCACGTATAGATGCACGATCCCCTTCAAAAAGGAACCGCTTCACAAACGTTTCTTGCCCAACAACCACAGCAATAAATACTGTGCCTTCAGGCTTATGCTCAGCGGGCCCTGGCCCTGCCACCCCGGTTGTGGCGATTGCAACATCAGAGCCGAACGTGCCCTGCACACCAGTTGCCATTTGCAGTGCAACATCTGGGTCCACTGTCCCGCACTTCGCAATAAGCTTGGCTGACACGTCCAGCATTTTTCTCTTTGCTTCAGCACTGTAGGCAACCACGCCACCAAGGAAAGTTCCCGAAGCTCCGGGAGTATCAACGATTCTGGCAGCAAGCGCCCCACCAGTTAGGGACTCCGCCACAGCTAACGTGCGTCCCGACTGCAAAAGTTCACGAACTAAATCACGCACCATTTCCCGCCCTCCTCACGGCCGCATAACAAATGCCTTCAGAAAAACCACGGCGCCCCAAATACGCAAGAAGCCGCCTGGTTTGAGTCTCTTTAGGAAGATCCAGCATCTTCTCTATTCTAGATTCAGCCAAAGCAAGAGCACGGTCAAACTCATCACTATCTGGGTACTCACGCAAAATCTGGTCGACTAATGCGTCCTCTAATCCCTTGCTTTGTAGTTTTGAGGCCACAGCGCGTTTACTTTTCCCACTATTTAGCAGACTCCGCGCATAATCTTCACCAAACTGTGCATCATCCAACAAATCAGCGCGATGAAGGCGCTCAATTGCTACTTCCACTTCGTCTGGTTCAAATCTACGGCCAAGCTTCACGCGCAGCTCTGCCTCAGAATGCGCGCGCTGGCCCAAATAGCGCAGCGCCGCATCCCATGAGGTTCCCATTAGAAACCTGCGTCTTCCTCGTCCTTACTTGGAACCTGAGAGGCTTCAGCCTCACTCACTTCTTCAGCAGCGCCCTCACCAATACCAAGAACTGCAAGAATCTTGGCCTCAATCTCATCAGCTAACTCAGGGTTGTCTGCAAGAAACTGCCTGACATTTTCTTTCCCTTGACCAAGCTGATCCTTGTCATAGGTAAACCACGACCCAGATTTCTTCACAATTCCGGCCTCAACGCCCATGTCGATAATCGAGCCTTCACGTGAGACCCCCTTACCGTACAAAATGTCGAACTCAGCCTGCTTGAAAGGCGGTGCCATCTTGTTCTTCACAATCTTTGCCCGGGTCCTGTTTCCGACCGGCTGCCCGCCTTCTTTCAAAGTCTCAATCCGGCGGACGTCAATACGCACAGAAGCATAGAACTTCAATGCTTTCCCACCAGTAGTCGTTTCAGGCGAACCGAAAAAGACGCCAATTTTTTCGCGAAGCTGGTTGATAAAAATAGCGGTCGTTCCGGTAGCCGACAAAGCACCTGTGATTTTCCTTAGCGCTTGGCTCATAAGCCGCGCCTGAAGACCCACATGTGAATCCCCCATGTCACCTTCAATTTCGGCCTTCGGCACCAATGCTGCAACAGAGTCAATAACAATCAAATCTACGCCACCTGAACGCACCAACATGTCCGCAATTTCAAGAGCCTGTTCACCAGTATCAGGCTGTGACACCAAAAGTTCATCAGTGTTCACCCCCAAAGCCTGCGCATAAACCGGGTCCAACGCGTGTTCTGCGTCAATGAATGCTGCATTGCCACCAGCTTTTTGTGCAGAAGCCACAGCGTGAAGTGCAACAGTTGTCTTACCTGAAGACTCTGGACCATAAATCTCAACCACACGGCCCCGGGGCAAACCCCCAATACCAAGAGCAACATCTAAAGCAAGCGAACCGGTAGGAATAACCTGAACAGGTGGCCTAGTGTCATCCCCCAGGCGCATAATCGACCCCTTGCCAAACTGCCGGTCGATTTGAGCCAAAGCAAGATCCAACGCTTTATCCCGATCTCCCGTGAGGTCCCGGATATTGGTTTTCTTCTTTTCGCGCGCCATTTCGGTTCCGTTTCTCTAAGGGCCTCTCCGGCCATCATCCGTCTGGTCTCTACGGTGTATCCCCTCTCCGAGGTACACCAGCAACCATATGCCCGACCACCGACAAGTCATGTTTACGGTTTCTTTTCCTGTGAAAAACCCATGATTAGTTGCCAGTGGATACTCTACCTCGAACAAATGTTCTATGCACTATTCGACACGCCGACGCGCGCGGCGGTGAATCCATTCAACAGACGAATCAGCACCAGACTCTTCAATGAGCCGCTTCCAAACAGTGCCAGGCGGCACACCCCTATCTAAAGCCTCAACTGCCGTTCCATCAAGACTTGTCAAAAACAAATCTTGGGCAAGGAAACGGCCTTGGGCCGCGCCAAACGCAAGCTCCAAGGCCTCCCAAAACTCAGACTGTCGCAATGATTACGCCATCGGTACCGGCCATGAGATCATCCGGCACTGTGTCAGGAACACTGCGAAGCAATGCCATACGGTCTGAGACCTCACGTAAAACCCACCAAAGCGGAACCGCCAACGCCTCACAAATTGACTGAAGCAGCTCTGAGGAAGCTTCCTTCTGACCCCGTTCAACCTCGGACAAATACCCCAAAGAAACACGGGCATCCGACGAAACTTCCCGCAAAGTGCGTCCTTGAGCAAGGCGCAGTCCGCGAAGCACCTCACCTAACTCAACACGCAAAAGCGGCGGGCTCTCAACATACATCTTGTCTGGATACTTATTTGCCATCGAATCTTCTGTAACAGTCCTCATGTTTGTGTTCATACTATAGATAACGACTTTGGTCCGAAAATCATTCCACTATATTACGTGAGCTTCGCCACGCAGCCACACAGTATTGTAATCCCGAAACCACTGTAACTACTAGTGTAACCGCAGACCAAGCCCCCAAGATACCCAAAATCCAATTCCATGCAGTATCACTAGCAATAAATGTCTGCCAAGGGATCATCATCCAGACAATTAACCCCATCTGTAGTACGGTTTTCAGCTTTCCACCAGAAGATGCTGCCACAACAGTTCCGCCGCGCCGCAAAACCTCCCGCAAAACTGTGATACCAATCTCTCTAATTGCCACAAGTACCGTGAAAACCCAAAAAAACGGGATCGGCCCATCAATAGACAACAAGACAAACGCAGTAAGAGTAAGTGCCTTATCAGCAATCGGGTCAGCCAGCTTCCCAAAATTCGTAATCAAACCCCGACTACGAGCAATATGTCCATCAAGTTGGTCCGTAAAACTAGCAAGTATAAAAATCGCAAGTGAAATCCATGTTCCACTTGTGCTACCCCCAAGATAAAAACCAGCAAAGACCGGAATCAGGATTATCCTGAAAATAGTCAGCGCATTTGGGACGTTGACATTTGGATACCTGGAACTAGCGACTTTCATCCCCATTCCCTTCCCTCTCTTCTTGGTCCACCTGGGTCTGGCCATCCGGTTCCATTGGAACCGTAGCACCAACATCACCAGGGACTTCTAACTGTTGAGTTACTGAAGCATCGTCTGCAACCGGTTCCTCTCCGCGGAGCATAGCAAGTATTCCAGTCAGTTCCTCAGGTGCCACCAAAACTTCCCTAGCCTTTGATCCCTGAGACGGCCCAACTATGTTCCTAGATTCAAGAAGATCCATTAACCTTCCAGCTCTTGCAAAACCTATTCTAAGCTTACGTTGCAACATTGACGTCGAACCCAGCTGTGTAGACACAACTAGTTCTGCAGCCTCAAGCAAATCTGGCAAGTCACTGCCAATATCTTCAGCTACTTTGACCTCAACAACAGGTAAATCTATATCCTCGCGGTACTCAGGCTCACGTTGACGCTTAGCGAAAGCCACCACCCGCTCAATCTCAGCCTCATCAACCCACGCGCCCTGAACACGCAAAGGTTTTGCGGCTCCCGCAGGCAAATACAATGCGTCACCTTGGCCAATAAGCTTCTCAGCGCCCGGCTGGTCCAAGATAACCCGCGAATCAGCCAAAGCCGATGTAGCAAATGCCAAACGTGAAGGCACATTCGCTTTGATAAGACCCGTCACCACATCCACTGAAGGACGCTGCGTCGCAAGTACAAGGTGAATACCCGCAGCGCGCGCAAGCTGAGTGATGCGTTGCACTGAAGCTTCAACGTCACGCGGTGCCACCATCATGAGGTCCGCAAGCTCATCAACCACAACCAACAAATAAGGATACGGTTTCAGTTTCCTGTTCGACCCTGGAAGTGCTTTAGTTTCACCCGCAGCCACTGACCTATTGAAATCATCAACGTGTTTAAAACCGTATTCAGCCAGGTCATCGTAGCGTGCGTCCATTTCCCGCACTACCCATTCAAGAGCTTCCGAGGCCTTCTTCGGATCCGTAATGATTGGCGAAACCAAGTGGGGCACGCCCTCATAAATCGTAAGCTCCACACGCTTAGGGTCAACCAAAACCATCCTGACCTGGTCCGGAGTGGCCCGCATGAGGATAGAAACAATCATTGAGTTCACAAAACTGGACTTACCTGAGCCGGTTTGACCAGCAACAAGAAGATGAGGTGTCCGCGCCAAGTTCGTAAGCACATAAGAACCCTCAACGTCTTTTCCAACGCCCACCAGAAGCGGATGCGAATCACTTTGCGCACTTTGAGAACGGAGCACGTCACCAAGAGCAACCGTCTCCCGGTCTGCATTTGGAATCTCAATCCCAATCGCACTCTTGCCAGGGATGGGCGACAATATTCGCACATCCGCCGAGGCCACTGCATACGCAATGTTCTTCGACAAAGCAGTAATACGCTCAACCTTCACACCAGGACCAAGAGAGAGTTCATAGCGCGTAACTGTTGGGCCCCTAGAAAACCCAATCACACTCGCATCCACTTTGAACTCAGACAACACCCGCTGCAAAGCCTCAATCACAGCATCGTTAGCCGCTGAACGTGTCTTGTGAGGCGGCCCCTTAACAAGAACATCCGAAGGTGGAAGCTGATACGGGATTACTTCACTGTCCTCACTTGGGGCCTCCCCAGTAAGCGGAGCGAACACTTCCGTTTTGGCCTCGCTAATATCCTCCACAGAAGAACTTGCGGCAGAGGCGTCAGGAAGTACAGGCTGCCCGCCAGAAACAGGCTGAGCGCCTGAAATAGCCGGGGCCTCCACCTGCTCAGGAACTACGCCAGTAAGCTGCTGAGGTTCAACCCCACCCCCCGTGATCGCAGGGGTAGGCGAACTATCAACATCCAAATCAACGTTATAAGCCTGCTGATACGCGGCCGTAGTCTGCTCAAGCCACTCATCGCCCTCACTGGCAAACGCAGAGTCATCCTCTTCAACCCGCGCCTCATGCCTAGTCCCAACAAGCCTGTTCCACGCGCTTTTCACGCGCGAAGGCACTTCACGAAGCGGAACCTTCCCAGCAAGCAAACACGAATAAATAAAAAGCAGAACTAACAGCGCCCCAGAACCCCAAGGCGACAACAACTCACATAGCGGATACGCAATAAACCAGCCAAAGACACCCCCCGCTTCCTCAACCACAGCAAACGGTTGAAAAGGAGGATTACCAGAAGAAATCTGCACCAATCCCGCAAGCGAAAGCGCCATACCCAAGCCACCTGCAATGCGGAACGGAAGCAAAGCTGCCCCCCGCCTAGCGCGAAACAAAGTAATAGCGAAAAACACCAACACCAAAGGCAAGACAACCGCAAACAAACCAACAAGACCTGCAGAAGCATGATGAATCACAGTGCCAGCACGCCCAGAAATACCAAACCACTCACGAAGCGCCACAATCACAGCAAGACCCAAAAGAATGAATCCCAAAGCGTCACGTTTCAGCTGGGTATCAGTAGCCCTCCAACCTGCAATCAACCTCGAAAACCCCGCAACTATCCCTGATCCAACGCGCACCAAAAAACTGGGAGCCTTTTGAGGTTCAGGAACGCTCCCCTTGATCCTTCCCTTTTGTGTCTTAGAGGAATTACTTTGACCCTTATTAGTGGGCTTTTTTCCAGTCTGCTTCACCATAACAGAACTGACGTTACCAGTGATCTACAAGGCATCTTAGAGGGCACGCCGCACATTATCGCCTAGCGGCCGCAATCACGCGATCTATATCGTCAGGGGTTGGCACTGGAAGCGCAGATTTACGTGACACCATGCAAGCAGCGGCAGCGTTCGCGCGGTCGCAGGCTTCAACCAAACCAAGACCTTGAAGCAGCGACGCACACATTGTTGCCACATGCGTATCACCAACGCCCGCATTATCGGCGCGGACCACTGGATACGCTGGCAACAATATAGGCGTGGCATCCTCCGAAGTCTGCACTTCACAGCCAAGCACACCTAGCCTGCGCACAAGCGCTGCCTCTGGCTTCGTCATGTCACGAATCTGGGCTCCAGGCTGGCCCTCTTCAAGAATGCGGGTCAGTGCAGAGGACTCACGAATATTCATGGTGATGATGTCTGCGCGTTCAAGTAACGTCACCCAAATCGGGTATGGAACATCTTCAACCGCAGGGGAAACCGCCAAAACTAACGTGACGTCATCAGGAAGACTGCTGCCCCATTCTGCAAGCACCCCAGCGGCAGGGGAAGACAAATCAGCGCCACTGATCAACACCATGTCACCTGAATGAAGCTCAACACTTTCCATCTCACCAAACGTTGGTTCAGACTCAACGCCAGGGGTAAGTACCGTGTTAGTGTGTCCGTCCTCTTGGACCATAACAAGCGCCACACCAATGTCACCGACAAGAACATCTGTCAGAACATTCACGCCCACACTTCCAAGTTCACGGCGAACCGTGTATGAGTTCGGTCCAGTCCCAAGGGGCGCAGCCAAGTTCGAACTCACCCCTTGCGCGGCAACCACTGCAAGCGTCGTGAAACCACCACCAGGTATCGATGTCGCTGACTTCGCCCTAACAGCAGAACCTGTAACTGGAAGGTGAGGCAACTCGATATTCACCGACAAAACCACAGCATTGGTGGTGATGAAACGTCCCATAACTATCTATTTCTCCACTACTACCGGGACCAGCATCGGACGTCTACGAAGCCGTCTTGACACCCAACGTCCAAGTGCTCTTCTTTGGGTCTGCGCAAGCGCATGTGAACCGCGTTTACCTTCATTCCACGCTTCGCGAATAGCGCGGTGTAAGTCAGACAATACATCGTCAAACACGGATTCTTCTTCGGCCACTCCGACAGCCCGAATAACTGGGCCTGCCAGAATCTCCCCATTTTTGCTGTCCACCACGGTGAACACGGAAACAAAACCTTCGCTTCCAAGAGTGAGGCGCTCTTTTAGTTCATCGTCAGAGATCTCTCCAACCGATTTTCCGTCAACAAAAACAAGCTCACACGGGACGGCCCCAACCACTGAAGCCTTGCCATTCGAAAGCTCCACCACAGTGCCATCATCTGCCAAAACTACATTCTCTGGCGGGATTCCAGTTTTGACGGCCAGCTGTCCGTTGGCCACCAAATGCCTTGTTTCGCCATGAATAGGCATTACATTCTTTGGCTGAATAATGTTGTAACAATAAATAAGTTCTCCGGCAGAAGCATGCCCAGAAACGTGAACTCTTGCATTTCCAGAATGGACCACCCGGCACCCAAGACGCATTAAATCATTTATGACCCTGTTGACTGAGTTCTCATTTCCAGGAATAAGTGAACTGGCAAAAACTACAGTGTCCCCAGGCCCTGCCTGGATGCTTGGATGCTGAGCGGCGGCAATCCTTGCAAGCGCAGCCATCGGCTCACCTTGCGATCCCGTAACCATATACACGCGCTTATTTTGCGGCAGACTATTCATTTCTGCGAGGTCCGCCAGGGTTCCCCGCGGAACACTCAAATAGCCGCGTTCCTCAGCAATTTTCATGTTCCGCTCCATTGAGCGACCCACAAACACGACTTTACGACCGGTCTTCGAAGCCCCATTCACAACTTGCTGGACACGATGCACGTGACTTGCAAACGACGCCACAATCACGGCACCTGAAGTTTGCGCGAAAACGCCTTCTAACACTGGACCAATCTCAGCCTCAGGAGTGATAAACCCTGGTACTTCAGCATTCGTGGAATCAACCATGAACAAGTCCACGCCTTCTTCACCAAGACGCCCAAATGCCCGCAAATCTGTTAAGCGCCCATCAAGAGGCAGCTGATCCATCTTGAAGTCGCCAGTTATGAGAACATTTCCAGCCCCAGTCCTCACAAACACCGCCAAAGCATCTGGAATAGAGTGCGTAACCGCCATAAACTCCACATCAAAAGGCCCCAGGGTAAGCCGATCCCCTTCCTTCACCTGCCGAAGTCCATCAGTTGAAAGCCTATGCTCACGCAGTTTTGGCTCCAAGAATGCAAGGGTCAACTCTGAACCATAGATCGGAATATCACCGCGCAGCTTCAACAAATACGGGACAGCGCCAATATGATCCTCATGCCCATGCGTGAGGACAATCGCTTCAATATCTTGAAGCCTGTTAGCAATCGCAGAGAAATCAGGAAGTATAAGATCAACGCCAGGCTGATTATCTTCCGGAAATAAAACGCCACAGTCATCAATAAGAATACGCCCCTCAGTTTCCAGGGCATTCATGTTTCGACCGACCTCGCCAAGGCCACCAAGTGGAGTTACACGAAGCGCACCGTCTTGTAGCGGTGGGGGTGTAGGTAAGTTTTCATACATTTTCATGACTCCAGTCTGCCATCGTGACGATTGACATGCCGATCTCACTGTTCATCAAAGCTCCGCATGCCAATAATGCTGTGTCATAGTTTCATCCTCCAGTTTTCTGTAGTCACCCGAAGGGCCAAATCCTGCACCACGCATAAACTGAACCAACTGCTCCTGTTCAGGCAAAATCCACATTCCGACAACGCTTGTTTGCGTGAAATCCACCAAAGCAGACAACAACCTAGAACCATGTCCACGTTTTCGGTATGGCTTAGAAACCTCAATGGCCAGTATCTCACTTGCATCCACCGCAGCGAAACCACAAACCACTTCACCCTCTACCGCAACTAGCACAGTACGCTCACCATCCGCACCCAAAACTGCGCTTCGCCAAGGCTCAATCAAAACCTCTGAAGCAACAGTTACACCCAACTCCAAAAAACTAGCCGCCTGGATTCCTGCTATCGCTGACACATCCGCCAAAACTGCTTGCCGCACACTCCTCTTTACCTCACTCAAAAGGAAGCACCGCCGCGCGGGCCCTGGGGCACCCAAGAAGTTCTGCAGCCATCCGCGTCACATCATCAACACTTACAACATCAAAACGGCTTAGAACTCCATCAACCGACGTGAACTTTCCAGACAACTCAGCGCGTCCAAGCCTTGTCATCCGCGACGCAGAATCCTCTAACCCAAGTGCCACGCCACCACGAAGCTGCCCCCTAGCCCTCGACAATTCATCCTCACTCAAATCCCCACCTGCCAGGCGCTCAACCTCACCCCACATGATCTTTTCAATCTCAGCGAGGTTCTCAACAGCGCACCCCGCATACATCCCAAAAAGTCCACAATCCGACATTCCCATCTCAAACGCGTAAGCCGTGTAAGCAAGACCCCGTTTTTCCCTTATCTCCTGAAAAAGCCGCGAACTAGTTCCACCGCCAAGAACAGTAGTCAATAAAGTACTTACAGGCCGCCTAGGATCCCCATTTGGCAGCCACCGTCCCCCAACAAGAACATGCGCCTGCTCACTATCACGGTGAAGGACCTTCTCTGTTGGCGCATCAAAACCTCCTGGCACCACCCCGCGCCTATATCCCGCAAGCGAGGCACCCATCCACCCCGCCTTCTCAAGCTCACCCGAAACCAACCCGCAAAACGCCTCGTGATCAACATTTCCCGCACAAACAACCGTCAAAGACGGCGGCACATACTTGTCAGAGTAAAGCTCCCGAATCTGGTTTGCCGAGGTAGCCTTCACCGTCTCAGGGGTTCCACCAATCGGGCGCCCCAACGCGCTGTCACCAAACGCAGCCGCAAAAAAAGCGTCATGAACCACGTCCTGCGGGGAATCCTCAGACATAGCAAGCTCATCCAAGATCACACCGCGTTCAGTCTCAATATCTTCAGACTCCAACGTTGAAGAAGTCACCATGTCCACCAAAACGCTAGTGGCCATCGCCAAATCATCATCCAAAACCCGCGCATAATAATGAGTCGACTCCTTAGCGGTGGCAGCGTTACTCTCACCCCCCACCTCATCAAACGAAGTCGCAATCTGAAGGGCAGTGCGCGCCCTTGTGCCCTTGAACAACAAATGCTCCAAAAAATGGGCAGCCCCACCCTGCTCCGAACTTTCATCACGCGACCCAACCGGCATCCACAGCCCAACTGTCGCCGACCTCACGCCCGGCATCGCCTCGGTCAAAACGCGAACACCACTAGGAAGAACCGTTCGCCTCACACTAAGCGGCCCATCAGGGAACTCACCAAACGTTCCCGATTCAAGTGGCAACAAGGTCGCAGGAGCTGGGTCAATATAGTGAGTCAATTTGTATCCTCTACGCTCATATCAATAGTAGGTTCGGCCTCATCTGAGGTATCTACAATAAGTCTTTCAGTAACCGGCTCTTCCACAGTCCCGCCATCAGCCGAAGCAGCCTCATCCGCCTTCACAAAAGCCACAGGACTATCCAAACTAATAGCACCAATCACGCTCAAAAACCACGCAATAACCGCACAAACCGCGACAATAACCATAAACCAAAGAGCCGTCAAAAAACCCAACTCCAAACCCATTTGCCGCGTGACAAAGAACGAAAGAGCCATGAACGACGTGATTATCAACGCCCCACCTGTAACCCAAGTCCAAAACACCTTCGGAGGAGTGCGCAAAAGCCCACGCGCCAACGCCAAAACGGCAATCGCAGCAAAAGCAGGAGCCGCAATAACCACGATCACCGCAACAGTAAGCGGAGCCAGCTGATCTGCCGCAACCTCAGGCAACGCACCAACCGCCCAAGTAATAAGCCAAGCAGCCACGTCCAGCACAAAAAGAAAACCAAAAAAGAGTGCATCTGTGTAGCGAGTCATAGGGGAAGTCTATCCGGCCAGCCCACAAACGCCTCGTTCACCCACTAGGTGGCTGCCAAAATATCGAGGGCCTCACCATCAACGCGCTCAACCGTCCACTCACTCATCGGAATCGACCCCAAAGAATGATAAAACTCAATAGACGGCCTATTCCAGTTCAGCACCCACCATTCATAGCGCGGCAAACCGCGTTTAACGCATTCTTTAGCAAGCTCAGTCAAAAGGGCTTTACCATAACCTTTTCCCCGATATTGCGGGTGAACAAACAAATCCTCCAGCCAAATCCCGTTCTTGCCCGTCCACGTTGAATACGTCAAATACCAAACAGCAATCCCGACGACCCTGCCTTCATATTCCACCACATGCGCAAATACCGTCGGATTTTCACAAAACAACATCTCAGCTAAACGCTCAGGCGTGTTTTCGACGGCATCAGGTTCCTTCTCATAAACAGCTAATGCAACAATGCAATCAATAATTCCCTGTTCATCTCCAGGCGCTGCCCAGCGAAGAATCGCGCCACCATCAAGTTCAATATTTGTCATTCCTCTACTTTACCCATTTGACACAAAGCCCTTTGACCGCATTCGCTAAAAAGGTCAACAGATTCTACGTTTTTTCTGCCGCCGACCATAAACGGCGAAACCAGACTTCTGCAGGCAAACACCTAATCATGTAACCTAAAGCATGGTCAAAATGCTCAAATATGTGGCTCCCCCGCTACACGCAAATGATGGCCTGTCATATGGGCGCCGCGTATCTGCAATCCTAAATATTGACCCAAAAATGATGGCAAAAACTCTGGTCATTGAAGCTGGGAAACCAGTCATGCTTGTTCTTCCAGTCGAAGAGGAAGTGAACCTCAAAGAAGTCGCCCGCCTTTTCGGCGTAAAACGGGCAACACTGGCAACCCCTGAAACAGTCCTCAAAACCACCGGATATAAACCCGGCGGAGTCTCTCCACTACTCAAAGGCCATGCTCCGCTACCAACCATTATCGATATTTCCATTGAAAATCTTTCCGAGGTCGTAGTTTCCGCAGGAAAACCTGGGTTAGCTATGTCCTTGCCTCCCAAAGAATTGGCAGAAAAAACAGGGGGAACCTTTCAGGCAGTCGCCCGGTGCCATTTCTAACTTTGAATCAAAGGAAGACAAAAACATGAGAAACACTGGCAACCAAATACTTCGGATCACAAGCATCGGGGCAGTCATCATAATGGGGGCTGCTGCTTGTTCACCTGGAGACTCATCTGGTGAAAGCGGCTTAGCTGGCGACGCCCAAATTGTTCAAAACGATGAACCCGGTTCAATCGCGGGCCCCGATGTTGCCGGATATGGCACCCTCAGATTCGACGACAATTGTTTCTTTATTGAATATCCTGATGATGATTATCGCCTTGTTCCTATCTTTAGTTCAGACGCTAAGACAATACAAAAAGGCGACACCCACGGCGTTGTTCTCTGGGACGGGTTTGAGATGTATGAGGACGAAGAATACTGGGGAAAATGGTTAGCTATTTCGTCTGACAATGTGGATTTACCTGAAGAAAGCCAAAAAATCGCCGAGCGCTGCCAAGCCGTCATTGGTGATGGCGATGAGTACATGCACATCATGACTGCCGAGCCCATTGCTACTGCCGGCCAGAGCCAGGATGGAGAGTAGCGCCCACTGCCTGCTTCCTTCGGCCCCTGCTTGCCGACCACTTATCCCTACCCACCATCTCCCTCCACCCACAGTCCCCTCTGCTCCCTCCTTCCCCACCACAGCCTGCCCCTAACCCCGCATCCTTGCCCACTGTGCCTGCCGACCGTTACCCAGCCTCCATCCAGTTTCTTCCCTCTACCCCCTGCTTCCAACCACCTCCGCCCACTTCGTCCCCTGACCCACTTATCCCTACCCACCATCTCCCTCCACCCACAGCCACCCCTAACCCCGACTTCCCCACCCACACATCTCCTTCCCCACCCGTATCCCTCCTTTTACCCAAACACCTCTACGACCGCAAAACTCCGCTCCTGGCCAGCCATAGCACTATCAAGCCAGACATAGCACCATACCCCTCCTTCCAGCCAAGAAACCCTACGTCCACAAAACTCCCCAACATTGACGAAGCAGAGTGACCACTCGTGTCACTTTCCGGGAGCCAATCCATAGCACAACCTCGTACAAAACCATCCACAAGCATTTAAACCCCAGGTTTTCCACAGTTTCTTTCGTGCTCAACGCATTAACTCAAAAAATAAGGCACTCTTCCTTTATGGAGGAAGTAACACAAAATGGACTTTTTATTACACGCCGAAGCAAACTGCCAGAGTGCAGGGACTTTGTGCGCATTTACCGTGGCGTATACCTGGACTCTGCAATTGTGCCAATAACAGAAGACGCGCCTTGGAAGACTAGGCAGACCGTAACCGAGCTTCGTTGCGAAGCAGTTGCCATGACCAGAAAAAGCCAAGATGCAGTCCCGATTTTCACAGGAGAAGCTGCGTTATGCCTTTGGGGAATCGACACTTGGTTTTCGGTCCCTGACCTGCAAGCATGGCGATCTGATGGAGAACAAATCCGATGGCGATGCACGTTGCCAGAAGTATCGGTGCACGGCGTTGTGGTCGCCAGTTGCAAGTACAACACTCTTCAAGGTAAACGGCTTGGCTCAGAGGTCTATTTTAAGGGTGGTTGCTTGGTAGTTAGCCCTGTTGAAGCCGTAGTTGATCTTGCACGATCAGGCCACCCAGTCCAAATAATCATGGCTGCCTCTGCGGTTTTGCGGGAGATGTCAGATTTCACCCAGTTCGATCAAGATGGTCCTCGCGTCGAGGCCGCGAAGGTGCAGCAAGAAATGATCGCACTGCTGCAGGCTGCTCCTAGGCTAAGTCGAACAGCGATTGCCGCAGTGGAAGCGGCGGATCCTGGCTGCGAAGGACCAGGTGAAGCCTATTTACGCTGGTTACTGTCTTGCGTAACTGATATCTCTCGCGTTGATACTCAAAGACTCATTCGAGTAAATGGCAAGGAGTACTACGTGGACGCTGCAGTGCGTAACTCTGATTGTGGGTGGGAGTTCGATGGTTACGGCAAAGTCGACAAGAACTCCGAGTCACGCGGCAACTTCGTCAATCGGCAAAATGCACTTACCAATGCCAAGGCGAAAATGATGCGGTTGTCGCCTGCTGACTACGTCAATCCTGCAGTTGCCTTACAAAAAGTGGTCAACCACCTGCGAGATTGCGGGATTTCAGTGCATCCTCCTACAAAATGTCTATACAAATCTTTCCCTGCGCATTTCTTTGCCTATGAACGTCGAAATTGAGTTTGTCGAGGCGCCATCACCTTTTATTCCTAGTTTCATTGACCTTGCTATCTGTAGGTTTGATCCATCCAGGCATTCCATACCTCTTCTTCTACCTGAACAACTCTACGGCTACGAATCTCCCTGTCCTCCAGGGCCATAG
>DAIOFF010000032.1:0-17602 GCA_036745855.1 Scrofimicrobium sp.
CGCTCCAAAAGCAAGCGCCCCCCATATTGCCATGCCCCCTTCCCACGTAAAAAGGATTGCCCACGGATTTTTGCCCTCGCCAAAAAAATCAGCCGGATGCGTTGCCACATGATAAAGACGCGCCCCAACAATTCCGCACACAATCGCCATAAATACCGTGTCAAACAAGACATCTTCAATGCCTTTGCGGCGCGTGTACCTGCGAAAGCAAATCCAAGCCGCAAGAGCCATCGCACAAACCATCAAAATCCCATAAGCCCTGATAGGAATGGGACCTAACCACCACACCCCTCGACTAGGAGAAGGAATCGAGGTAAAAATCATCGTTTGCAGCCAGCCTTCAAATCCTTCGCGAGCGCCTCAATCTGCCCTAGCGCCACAGACGCACTTTCCTCAAGCAAAGGTTTGATAAACGCCGAACCCACAATGACGCCATCAGCGTACGAAGCAATCGCATGGGCTTGATCGCCGTCAGAAACCCCAAGCCCGACACATACAAGCGGCGCACCTGCAGCGCGGATTCGGCTCACAAGACCTTCAGTTCGCGTATCAACATCACGCCGTTGCCCCGTAACGCCCATCGTTGAAGCCGCATAAACCCATCCTTTTGCGGCACCTGCAATAAGACCGAGGCGCCCAGGAGATGAACTTGGAGCCGCAAGAAATACGCGTTCCAAATTGTGTTCGTCCGAGGCCGTAATCCACTCCGCGGCCTCTTCAGGCGGCAAATCTGGAGTAATAAGGCCTGCGCCACCTGCCTGCGCAAAATCTTTCGCAAAACGATCCACCCCATACCAATGGATTGGATTCCAATAAGTCATTGACAAGATTGGAGCGTACTGGGAAAGCTCAGAAACCGCGCGAAGAAGATCTTCAAGATGAGTTCCAGTTTCCAAAGCGGAAGTAGTAGCGCGCTGAATGACCGGACCATCCATTGCAGGGTCAGAATACGGAAATCCAAGTTCAATGATGTCAACGCCATTTTCAATCATGACCTCGGCCACATGAATGGACTCATCAACACTTGGAAAGCCCACAGGCAAATAACCAATTAAGGCTGCACTTCCACCACTTAGTTTCTCAGAAATAACTGCGGCGCTATGTTTATTGCTCATTCTTCGCCTCCGATGAAACTGTTGACCTGCCACCTTTTGCCGATGGATCAACCACATCAAACTTAGGTGTTCCAAGCCCAAAATAACTGGCAGCCGTCTCCATATCCTTATCGCCGCGACCAGAAAGCGTAATAACTATGGTCTTGGGTTCAGTCTGAGTTTCTAACCACGACAACGCCCCAGCAAGTGCATGAGCCGACTCAATAGCAGGAATAATTCCCTCAGTTCGCGACAGCCTAAGGAAAGCTTCCATAGCCGCAGTATCCGTCACCGGAACATACTGGACCCGGCCAGTTTGAGCCCAATATGCGTGCTGCGGCCCAACACCTGGATAGTCAAGGCCAGCAGAAATCGAGTGGCTATGTTTTGTTTGCCCATCACGTTCTTGAAGAACATACGTGCGGGCACCATGAAGAATACCAATTTGCCCTTCGGAAATAGAAGCCGCAGTACGCCCGGTCTCAATGCCATCACCTGCCGCTTCACAACCAACCAACGTGACACCGGGGTCATCAACAAATGGCGCAAACGTGCCCGCAGCATTAGAACCGCCACCCACGCAAGCAAACACAGCGTCAGGAAGCGAACCAGTGACCTGCTGAATCTGAGCCCTTGCCTCATCACCAATTACGCGCTGCAAATCACGGACAATACCTGGGAAAGGATGCGGCCCCGAAGCCGTTCCAAACACATAATTTGTGGTCTCAACGTTAGTGACCCAATCACGGAACGCCTCATTAATGGCATCCTTCAAAGTTTCAGACCCCTGCGTCACGCCTATCACTTCGGCACCAAGCACCTGCATGCGTGCAACATTTAGAGACTGCCGCTCAGTGTCCTCCCGTCCCATATAAACGGTGCATTCAAGACCAAGAAGCGCGGCCGCCGTCGCAGTTGCGACCCCATGTTGCCCGGCCCCGGTCTCTGCAATCACACGCTTCTTACCCAGCTCACGTGTCAAAAGCGCCTGACCAAGAACATTGTTGATCTTGTGTGACCCCGTGTGATTGAGATCTTCACGTTTCAAGAAAATCCGTGACCCAGTTCCCTCAGCAAATCGGGGCACCTCAGTAAGCAAAGAGGGCCGACCAGCATAGTCATTCAACAGGGTGTGAAATTCTTTTTGAAATCCGGGGTCGCTCCAAAGCCTTTGCCAAGCCTGGTCAAGGTCCTCAACCGCGGACATTAATGGTTCGGCCGTAAACCGGCCCCCGAATTCCCCGAAATAGCGGGAGTTATCAGTGCTCAAAGAGCATCCTCTCTTGCTTCACGAACCCGCTGTTTGCGGTCGGTAAGAAGTGCTGGATGTTGGCCAGCACTAACTAAGTCTTTAATAGCTTCCATTGGATTTCCACTGGTGACAAGGGCCTCGCCCACAAGGACTGCATCCGCCCCCACCATCGCGTAATCAATTACATCCCGTGGGCCGCGAACCCCTGATTCAGCCACGGCAACAACGCCACTTGGAATAACGTCAAGGACCTCTTCAATGGTTCGCTGGTCCACCTCCAAAGTCTTCAGATCCCGTGAGTTCACGCCCACCAGTTCAGCGCCCGCCTCCAAAGCACGAAGAGCCTCAAGACGCGAATGCGCCTCCACCAATGGAGTCATGCCCAAACTCTTCACACGTTCCACCAACGAAACTAATGCCGACTGTTCAAGGGCTGCGACAATCAATAAGACAGCGTCAGCGCCATGAGCGCGGGCCTCATGAACCTGGTATGGCGTGACAATAAAGTCCTTACGCAAAACCGGAATATCAACGGCGCGTCTAACCTCATCTAGATCATCAAGAGATCCCAAGAAACGGCGCTGCTCTGTAAGGACAGAGATCATTGCCGCGCCACCTTCTTCATAAATCGAAGCAAGTTTTGCCGGATCTGGAATATCAGACAAGGCTCCCTTTGATGGCGAAGCCCTCTTGACCTCAGCAATAATCGACGTCGCCCCTGGGCCATCCCGAAGAGAACCAAGAACATTTTTCGCTGCAGGTGCGCGCGCCGCCAACTCTTTCACTTCACCAAGTGAACAGATGTTTTCCCTGGTCTGAGCGTCTTCAAGTACGCCTGCGATGATGTCATCTAGAACGTTCACCGTCACCACCTCCCTCACCGATAATACCGAGGTATTGAGTCCTCGCAGACCGCGCACCGGTATACGGAAGTGCCCCGCCCGCTTCAAAACAGCTTCGCGCACCAGTGTGGCATGCGCTACCAACCTGTAAAACCTTCAACAAAAGCGCGTCACAATCACAATCAATAGAGATTTCTTGAAGGAACTGATAATGCCCTGACGTGTCACCTTTGCGCCAAAGCTCATTTCTGGATCGCGACCAAAATGTTACCCGCCCAGTTTCCAAAGTCTGCTCAAGTGCCTCATCATTCATCCACCCGACCATCAAAACTTCATTTGTTTCTGCGTCTTGAATAATGGCACAAACAAGTCCATTATTGTCGCGTTTCAGACGCTTCGAAATCTCTTTTGCTAACACGCCCGCGTCCTTAGAGTCTCACCGGGAATCCGGCATCAGCCAAAGCGGCTTTCACTTCACGGATTTGCACTTTTCCAAAATGAAACACCGACGCGGCCAAAACGGCGTCAGCCCCCACCCGCGCCGCATCAACAAAATGTGCGGCAGTGCCTGCACCGCCCGACGCAATCAGAGGTACTGACACAGCGTTCCGCATATCTTCAAGCATCTCCAGGTCAAACCCCGTTTGCACACCATCGGCGTCCATTGAGTTCAAAAGGACCTCACCCACTCCAAGGTCAACCCCTTGACGCGCCCAATCTAACGCCCCGCGCCCATCACTGCGTTTACCGCCGTGCGTGGTTACTTCATATTTTGGCCCACCCCCTGATTTGGGACGCCTAGCATCAACTGACAACACCAGCACCTGATTTCCAAACACGCCTGCAATGTCAGAGATCAGCTGGGGCCTAGCAAGAGCCGCCGTATTGACAGAGATTTTGTCAGCGCCTGACTCAAGCAAAATCTTCGCATCCTCTACAGTTCGCACCCCTCCGCCCACTGTCAAAGGCACAAAGATCGTCTTCGCTGTTTCACGCACCGTATCACGCATAGTCGCGCGGCCTTCAACTGAGGCAGAAACGTCTAAGAAAGTAATCTCATCAGCGCCAAGGTTAGAATAGTTCGAAGCCAGTTCAACCGGGTCACCGGCATCACGAAGGTTCTCAAAATTGACGCCTTTCACGACGCGTCCGGCGTCAACATCAAGGCAAGGGATGACTCGCACCGCAGGGTCCATGTTTTCCTCTCTAAGCGGGAAGATTTGGTTTGTCAGATTCAATCAACTGGATGATTCTCTCAACTCGTTCGTCTTCGGTGGCAAACGGGTCTTGGAGTGAGACACTGAAGTTCGTTTGGCCATCAAGGCGCAGGTGAACCCAGTCTGCGTTTAGGTCCCGCCTGTTTGCTTCAGCTGCCCTAATAGCTTTTCCTCTTAATGCTGCTCTGGTTGTTTGAGGTGGCACAGTGCAGGCCTTTTCGACGGCTTCCGGGTCAGTCAATCTTTTCATTAGGCCAGCGCGTTCCAGTTTGGGGCGCAATCCCCCAGTGATGTCGTGGTAGTCAAGCAGAAGCCGCGCGACCCGAACGTCCTCAAGGCCTGCCCCGCTGCGCGCCATGTAAGAATCAAGAAGTTTTTTCTTTATTGCATAGTCTATTTCGGTATCGATTTTTGACCAGTCATTTGTTGCAACCGCGTCAATAGTGCGTTTCCAAAGGTCAAGAACATATTTTAGGTACCCAGTGATGCTGGCGGTATCAATGACCGCTTCGACCCGCGCCAAAATGGTTGCTTGAATGTCCACTGCGCGCCTGGCGCTACCATCCTTCATAGCTAGTGTCATCTGCCCAAAAATGTCCCGGTTTAAATCCCGAATCGCTTTCAGTGGGTCCGCAAGCGCAAGGTCTGAGACTTGTGCGCCTTGGTCTAGGGCGTCTAGTAGTAGCGTTGTGGCACCGACTTTGAGGGCCGTGGTGGCTTCGCACATGTTCGAGTCGCCTACGATTACGTGCATTCGTCTGTAGGAGCTAGCGTCTGCGAGGGGTTCGTCGCGGGCGTTGATGATTGGTCTGGCTCTGGTGGTTGCGGCTGAGATGGCGTCTAGCATTTGGTCTGAGCGCGCTGAGAAGCAGTAGGCGTGTTTTTTGTTTGTGGTTTCTTTGATTGCGCCTGCGCCGACTAGGACTTGGCGGGTGACGAAGAATGCTACTAGGGAGTCTGCGACTTCGCGGAAGTCGCGTCTTCTGCGTAGGAGGTAGTTTTCGTGGCAGCCGAATGAGTTGCCTTCTGAGTCGAAGTTGTTGCGGAAGAGGTGGATTTGGCCGGGTACGTTTTCTTTGGCGAGGTGGGCGTTTGCTTCGCTTGCCATGTTTTCTAGTAGGCGCACTCCGGCGCGGTCTTGGAAGAGTAGGTCTTCTAGGTTGTCGCATTCGGCGGTGGCGTATTCGGGGTGTGCGCCAACGTCTAGGTAGAGTCTTCCGCCGTTTGGTAGGAATGCGTTTGTGGAGCGCCCGCGTTTGGTCATTGATGCGAATAGTTCGCGGGCTGATTGTTCGGCGTTTAGGGGCGTTGGGTTTGTGCCTGTTGCTGCGCAGGTTATTCCGTATTCGGTTTCTAGCCCGTAAATGCGTCGTTCCACTATTGTCCGCCTTTTTGCACGAATCCTTGAACGAAGGATTCTGCATTTTCTTCTAGCACGGTGTCGATTTCGTCGAGGATTGAGTCGAGTGCGCTTATTTGGGTTTGGCCGCCGTTTATTTCTTCGTCGTTTTCGTCTGGCCCTGTGGGGCCGCCAAATATTTGTGATTGGGTCATGTGTGTGTTCCTTTCGTTTCTGCGGGGTTTGCTAGTGGAACTCTGATTAGGGTTTCTTCGTTTTCTGAGTCGAATACGAGGGATGTCCATGATGCGCGGGTTAGGTCTGGGTTGTTTTTGACTGTGTTGCCGCGGATTGTGGCGCGCGTTCCTGGTGGGGGGTTGTCTGCTGCGCATTCTAGTTCTTGGTCGGTGAATAGTCTGTCGATTAGTCCGGCGCTTGCTAGTTTGTATGCGAGTCCCATTTCGGGGCGTAGGTCTGCCCATTGGACGTCCATGGCTTGGATGCGGGGGTCATCCCAGTTTGTGTTCATGCGTTGACGTTGGCGGTCAAGTAGTGCGTGTTTGCCTATCCATTCGACGCGTTTTGTTAGTTTGGCGGGGTTTGTTTCTAGTAGGTGTAGGGTTTCGTTCCATGCATTTATGATTGCTTTTTCGTCTTTGGATAGTTTGAGGTTTGCTGCGTCAACTAGTGTTAGGTATTTGCGTTGGATTTGTATTGGCGAGGCCTCAGTTCCATCTTTCATTGGAAGTGGTTCTTTGCATGTTAGGTCTTTTGATACGGCCCAGGTGGCGCTTACTGCGTCGTGTAGGTCTAGGCCGTCCCATGCCATGGTGGTGCCTGCTTCGATTGCGCGTAGGACTAGCGCGGTTGTGCCTAGTCGCAGCCAGATTGAGTGGTCGTACATGTTGGCGTCTGCGCCTATGACGTGGATTCTGCGCCAGGTGTTGCCGTCGGCGTGTGGTTCGTCGCGTGTGTTGAATATTGGGCGGTTGAATGTTGTTTCTAGTCCGATGTCGTTTTCGACGTAATCGGCGCGCTGTGATATTTGGAATCCGGGGCGCTCTGATTTTTGGCCGATTCCGACTCTGCCTGCGCCGCAAAATATGGGGCGGGTTACTAGGAATGGGATCATTGCCCGGATTAGGTCATCTAGGTCGACCATGCGGGAAACCAGGTAGTTTTCGTGGCTGCCGTAGGTTGCCCCTTTTCCGTCGACGTTGTTTTTGACGAGGACAAGGTCTGTTGGTCCGTTCATTATTCTTTGCGCAATTTTTTCTCCGGCGCGGTCCCATAAGACTGCATCACGCGCACTGCTCACTTCTGGTGAGGAGTATTCGGGGTGGGCGTGGTCAACGTAGAGTCTGGCGCCGTTGGCTAAAACCATTGAGGTTGGCCGGAATTGCATCATTTCTTCTGGGGTTGGACGCTCTAAGCGTTCGTGTCCGCCGGGGGGAGCTAGATGGTATGGGTCGTCTGTCAGTTGGGATGGGTCTGCCGCCACGCGGTCAAGTCTGCGTCCACGAAGGTCATTTAGTGGGTCTTCACCGCGGTAGTCCCATGCGACTGGTGCGCCCGGGCCGCCGCCTCGGGAATATTTTCCGTAGAGTTGCACTGCTTCGGTTGAGAGTGCGACTGCGTTTGCGTATGGGTCGCCGGGGCGGTAGATGCCGTATTCGGTTTCGGTTCCAATGATCATAGGTTGGTGCCTAACGGGACGACTCTTAGTACTTCTTGGCCTCTTAGCCCAACTGTTCTAGCCCATTCATCTGGAGTGGTGGTTGCAGCTAGGTCTGTGGATTCTCTGATTTCTTCATCGACGCCGGCCAGAATGTGGTAGGTAGAAATACCGCTGTTTTCCCCTGTGAGGGCTTCTTTGATTGCTCGTTTTTTTGCGCGTTCAATTGTTCCTGCGATCATCGCTCCAGACACTAAGTCTGCAAGGAAAACGCGGCGTTTTTGTCCATCAGCAAGATGAAGGTCAAATAATGCTGTGCTTTCGTTGCTGGAATAGAGCCTATCAAGTGCAGTTTCTATCATTACTTTCACTGCTGCTTCTGGGCTGCCTTCACGTAAAACTAAAGACTTTGAGAGTGGAAGATCTGGAGTTAGATATTTACTGAAGATATCTTTGGCTTGGCGTCTACTTGGCCGTTCAATCCGCACGCGAACATCAAGCCTACCGGGGCGCAGTACTGCTGGATCAATCATGTCTGGACGGTTTGAAGCGCCGATGACTACAACATTGTCTAGTGCTTCTACTCCATCCATTTCTGCCAGCAACTGTGGCACAATCATGGTTTCAACGTCAGAGGATATTCCAGTGCCGCGCGTTCTAAATAGGGCTTCTATTTCATCAAAGAAGATCACAACCGGCACGTCGCTTTTTGCCAGGTCCCTTGCCCGCCCAAAAATCGAACGAATGTGACGTTCTGTTTCGCCAACAAACTTATTCAGAAGTTCGGGGCCTTTGATCGAAATGAAATATGTTTGCCGCTCTGAATCTGACAGTGAACTGGCAACGGCCTTCGCAATCAAAGTTTTTCCGCACCCAGGTGGGCCATAAAGAAGAATGCCACGGGGCGGGCGCAAACCGTACTCTCTGTAAACCTCTGGATACCGAAATGGCAGTTCTATCGCGTCACGAACTTGCTCTATTTGGTTTTCGAGGCCCCCAATGTCTTGATAAGACACATCCGGCACTTCGGGGGCAAACAGTTGCTCAACGTGGGATCTGGTTAGACGCTCATACGCAAACCCCGTGCGCGGCTCAATCGAAACGGTATCACCCGGTTTCAAAACCCCACCCCGCAGTGGTCCAGCTAAGCGCAGCAACTGCTCTTGTCCCGCATCAGTTCCAACTAAGACACGATCATTTCCAACTAGTTCAAGAACAGAAGCAAGCACACCTGAACGAACGAATCCCATTGTTTTGACTGCCACTAGTTGGTCATCAACCCGAACCAGCTCACCAGTGATCGCCCCGTCAAAATCAAAGTTCGGGGCCGTAGTTAGTCGCATGTGACGCGACCCAAGGATAACTTCAACTTCTTGATCATCTGGGTAAACGTCAACCAAAGTGGCTACCGATGCAGGCGGTTTTTGAATCCGATTGATCCGGTCACGAAGTCCTTCAATCTCATTCCTGGCTGTCAGTAGGGCCCGAGTTAGGCGCTCATTCTTTTCTTTCGCATTTGCAGCTTCCAACCGAAGCTGACTTATCTCAGAACTTTCACTCACCAATACCATCTCCTAGCCATGTATTCACCCGCGACTGCAAATCTCGAAGCACCCGTCTGGTCTTTTTCGGGCTTTGCGTTCGAAGTCCAACCGTCTCATCACTCCAAACAATGCTGGCACTGCTCCACGCCCCAGGTTTACCCATCGATGCTTTAGCAGGCCTGCGGTCCAGTCCATGTACCAGCGGACCACCATCTTCAACCCCAGCTGCAGTAATGTCAGCTCCAGTATTTTCGGTGTCAGCAATTTCGGTATCAGTGATCCCAGCTGCAGTTCGCCTAGCCGTAATCAAAAACCCAGTGTGCCCGATCATCCGGTGTTCAGGCCGAACCGACAGCCCCTCAACATGCCAAGGCCTGATACTGCTTTCCCAAATCTGCGGCTCCGTAAACAAACCCGCCAAACGCAAATCTTCAGCCGCCCTCGAAAGCTGCGGCACAGTCGTGACATACAATGTCAACACCCCACCAGGGCGCAAAACATCTGCCACCTGCCCCACATACTCCCATGGGTCCAAAAGATCTAAAACGACCCTATCCACGCTATGTTTCGCAAGTCCCGCAAGAACCTCACCAACATCCCCAATCTGCACAGTCCACGCAGGATGACGCCCCCCAAACCACAGGTCAACATTGGCTTTAGCTATTTCAGCAAACTCAGGGCGTTTCTCAACAGAAAGCAGCCTTCCGCCCTGCCCCACTGCCCCCAGCAAACTCATTGAAAGCGCGCCAGAACCCACCCCGGCCTCGACAACAACAGCACCAGGAAAAATATCACCCATCTGCACTATTTGGGCGGCATCTTTTGGATACACAATCGACGCACCCCGCGGCATTGAAAGCACATAATCAGATAAAAGCGGCCGAATTACTTGAAATGTTTTCCCATTCCCAGCATCAATAACCTGCCCATCAGGTTTACCAATTACATCATCATGATTCAAAATGCCGCGAGCCGACTGAAAACGGCCCCCCCGAACCAAAACCACTGTAAAAAGTTTCCCCTTTGGATCAGTAATCTGAACCCGGTCCCCTGGGCTAAGAATGCCACGCCTACCAGTTTGTCCAATCTGCACCCCCCAAGTCTACCGGGTACCCGCCTTGGCAGTCCGCGCCGCCCGGTCCGCTTACACTAAAGTATTGAAATATGAGACCACAAGATCAGGAAACTAATGGGCACATATAAACCCGCACTTTCCCCTTCCAGGGCAAAGGATTACAAACAATGCCCACTCAAATTCCGATTTGCAGTTGTTGACCGGCGTCCAACCAAACCAACTGAAGCAACGGCCAAAGGCACCCTTGTTCATGCCGTGCTCGAAGAACTTTTCCAAGTTCCACCCGCCCAGCGGACGCTAGAATATGCCTCAGAAATGGTCGCATCAGCGTGGCAAACATTGATCTCAAACCGACCTGAAACCATGACTGTTATCACCGGTAAAGTCACCGAAAATGGGTTACTAGAAGACGCGAAAGTACTTTTAGCAGGATATTTTCAGCTGGAACGCCCCCAGAATCTAAAGCCATTTAGGTGCGAGGGAAATGTGCAGGCAACCCTCACTTCCGGACTGCGCCTGCGCGGCATTATCGACCGGATAGATCAAGCACCAAACGGAGCGCTTCGTGTAATTGATTACAAAACCGGTAAAGCCCCATCTAACAGGTTTATCGACGAGGCCCTATTCCAGATGCGTTTCTACGCGCTGCTCTTACAAGAAACAGAATCACTTCCAGCGCGCATGCAGTTACTTTATTTGAAATCAGGGCAAGTCCTAACCCTTGACCCCACAAAAGAAGACATCAACGCGTTTGAAAATGAAATCAATCTTTTGTGGGAAAACATCAAAACAGACTTGAACACAGATGGTTTCAAACCCAAAACTGGCCCGCTTTGCAACTGGTGCGATTTCAAACCAATATGCCCAGCCTTTGGCGGCGAAACCGAAAGAGCTGACCCCGCCGACCTTGAACGCGTTTTAGCCATTCAAGACGCCTAAAGCGTATCTATAACCTCACCATCCATCAGGCGATGCAAAAGGCCCATGTCTAGTTCACTGACCGAAGACACTCTTGACAAGCATTGACGGCTTGGCACATCAATCTGGTTCGGAATCGCCACAGTCACAGCGCCTGCGCCAAGCGCAGACGCCACGCCAGTTGGGGAATCCTCAATCGCCAAACACTCACTTGGCATCGCCCCCACCAACTCACACGCCTTCAAATATGGCTCTGGGTGAGGCTTTGCACGCCGGACCTCATCACCTGGAACAAGCCCCGCAAAAACTTCAAAGTCCAAATCTTTCATTATCGCTTCAGCCATCTCACGGGGCGACGACGTTACCACAATGCAAGGAACACCTTCACCTCGAAGCATCTCCAAAAACGGAACAATCCCACTCACCCAAGGAACGCCTTCGCGAAGTCCAGAGACGACCTCGTCAATCAAAAAACTATTTATCTGATCATTAGACCAAGATATTCCTGTAAGAGCGCGAATAATCTCAGCGCCTTCATCTAAACTCACGCCAATAAGCGGCTCAACCATCTCATCCGTGAACGCGACCCCCGCCTGCTCAAAAATGCGGCGCTCAGCAGCCACCCAAAAAGCCTCAGTATCAACAAGGGTCCCATCCATATCGAATAAAACCGCGCGCGGAAGTGTCATGCGACCATTCTTGCAAAAACTCCTGCCAGGAATCTACTACAGCGCTGGCACAACCCCAAAGATCACACAGGCAGCAATAAGCACTGCAAAACCAACCCGGTAAATAACAAATGGCATAAAAGAATGATTAGAAATAAGATCTAAGAACCAAACAATCACCAAATACCCAACCACGAAGGCAACAATCGTAGCCAAAATTGTAGGCCCCAAATATATGGTGTCACCACCAGTTGCCACCTTCGCTGCCTTGTAAAGCCCCGAAATAAAAACTGCCGGAAGAGCCAACAAGAACGAATACCTAGCCGCCGCCTCACGCGTAAACCCCATGAGTCGGCCAGCAGTAATAGTTCCCCCTGACCTGGAAACACCTGGAATCAGCGCCAACGCTTGAGCGAAACCAAACCCAATGGCATTTCCCCAACTCAGCTCATCCAAAGTCTTCTTATTTCGCCCAATGTGGTCCGCGAAGCCCAAAAGTAAACCAAATCCCACCAACATAAAGATGGTGATCCAAAGGTTCCTAAATGAAGTATCAATCCAATCTTCAAGAAACAAACCCAAAAAGCCAATGGGCATGGAACCAACAATAATCATCCAACCCATTCGGGTATCAGGATTACTCTGCGGCAACCTCGACTTCTCTGAAATCCAAGGCATAGCCATCCACCAGGACTTCAGTATTCGGACAATGTCTTTCCAAAAGAAAATGAGTACCGCAGTTTCGGTGCCAAGCTGAGTTATTGCCGTGAAAGCCGCCCCCGGGTCTTCATTGCCAATAAGCTGGCCAACAAAACGAAGGTGCGCTGACGAAGAGACCGGCAAAAACTCCGTCAAGCCTTGAACAAGTCCCATTATGATTGCATCCAACCAATCCATGTTTATGACCATAACAGGTCCCAGCGACTAGTCTGGGACTATGAAACCTCGACAGCTTGGCCGCTCAGGGCTGCTACTCTCACCCCTCTCTCTTGGAACGCGCACTTGGGGGCTAGACACCGAGATTTACCAGTGCGCACAAATGCTTCAGATGTTTCGTGAAGCTGGCGGCACCGTGATCGACATTGAAGCTGACCCGGCTTTTCCTGAACCGCTAGAGACCGTCGCCACACTTATGAACAGCGATGATTTCGTAAACGAAGGCTTGAAAATCAGCCTCAGAGTCGGCAATTTCGGCGGATTTGGGCCGACACGGGAGCAAACTCTTCGCGCCATACGTGAAGTCCTTCAATATTTGCCCCGCGGTCATGTTGATTTGCTCACTGTCCACGGTCCAAGGCAGGGAGTTCAACTTGATGAAACAATTTCCGCCCTTGACACTCTGTACCGATCGGGGGCAGCAAGATATGTCTCATTAGGAGAGTTCTCATGGTGGGATGGTGGTGCATGCGTAGCAATGGCCGAAGCAAACGGCTTCAAGATCAGCGGATGGTCTGGTGAACTATCGCTGCTGCGCCCAAGTTTAGCTTCACAGCCTGGCAATCAAGTGACTGACGCAGGACTTGGAATAGTTGCAGGTGCCCCCCTAGCCTTAGGGCTCCTCACCGGAAAATACCGACACAACACTCCCGCCGATTCCAGAGGGAATACACCCAGATTCCGAAGCGCCATCAGAGCTCGCATGTCAGACCGCACCAACTCCATTGTCGACGCCGTATCCCGGGCCGCAGAAGGGTTCGATAAGAGCGCAGCCCAAGTGTCCCTTGCCTGGGTTCTAGGTATCTCTGGGGTAGCGACAGCAGTCATCGGTCCGCGCAACGAAGTACAACTATCACATCTACTAGAAGTTGCCGACTGGCACCTACCTGTCGCAATCCATGATGCGCTACGAGAAGTAGCAATGCGGCGCGAATAATATCGCCAAATATTACGGGCCCGAAATGCCACGAAAAGGGCTTATGCCCGTGGCATTTCGGCTATTCTCGATCATCTGGTTCATCATCGACAATGACAATCTCATCGTCAATGTCGTCATATTCATCGTCGTCATCTAGCATTTCAAATGGCAGTTCAACTCCGAATCGAGTAAAGAGAATGTCATCATAAGTAAAGAACGCATCCCGGAGTTGGTCTTCTGCAGCATCCAGGGCTTCGACTTGGATCAAATCCGATCCACGAGCAACATCATAGTGCCGCTCTAAAGCAGCAATAAGGCGATTCAGTGAGTCCCTAGCATCCATGCCCCCACTCTACCCGCCAATCGAGAAGCAATAAAGCACTTGCGCATTTATTCATTCTTTTTTGTCCGCCAATCGGCGGACAAATATTTAGCCATTTGCAGGGTAAGACGAATCATTTGTACTGAGAAAATCAAGTATGGAAATAATCCAAGTCAACCATATGTCAAAAAAGTACAAAGAACATGACGCCGTAAAAGACTTATCTTTGCAGGTGGATGAAGGTGAATGCGTCGCATTACTGGGTCCAAATGGTGCCGGTAAATCCACCACCATTGAGATTCTTGAAGGATTTCGATCCCCAAGTTCAGGATCCGCCATGGTCTTGGGTGAGAACCCAAAGTCAGCGAGCAGACAGTGGCGTGACAGGATTGGAGTTGTCCTTCAATCAGCATTTTCTGCATCATCACTAACTGTCATTGAAGAGCTCAAACTAGCTAGCATCGCGTACTCGAACCCCTATCCGGTCGGTGACGTAATCGACATGGTCGGACTGCAGGGAAAAGCAAAACAACAAGTCGCGAAGCTCTCAGGTGGACAACGGCGCCGTTTGGATGTGGCACTCGGCATCATTGGCCGGCCCAAACTACTATTCCTCGATGAACCAACCACCGGTTTTGATCCAACAGCGCGAATAGCATTCTTGGATGTAATCGACGGACTCAGGCAATCTGGAACAACAATCCTCCTCACAACACATTACATGGAGGAAGCGAATCATCTGGCTGACCGGATCCTAGTGATGAACGAAGGCGAACTAGTCGCAACTGGATCACCAGACCAGATCGGAGATCGAACGCCCATAGTCCAATGGATTGATCCTTTCTCTGGCGAGCAATGTTTCGAGCGGACCCAGACGCCCACTGAGTTCGTGGTTGCACTTGCAAACAGCCTCAATGAAATCCCGGGACTCCAAGTAATCGTCCCGTCTCTTGAGCAGGCTTATCTGTCGATCATCAATGGTGAGCGGGTGCCAGCATGAGCGCAATCAAGACCGCGAAGCTAACATCCCCAGTATTAGTTGGAATCCGACGCATTCCATTTGAACTACTGATGTTCAGCCGCGAACTATCCGCGGTGGTATTCAGTTTCGCCTATCCAGTTGTCATGTATTTGATTTTCGTTGGGTCAGAGGTTTTCGACCTGCAGCTAAACGATTTCACTTTTGCCGGGTATTTCTTGCCAGGAATGATAGCTACCGGGATTCTTCTTTCGACTACCCAAGAACTTGGGCCTCGGATAGTAGCAGAACGAGAAAGCTCCCTGCTCAAGCGTTTGCGAACAACTCCTGCGACTGCACTCTCGTATGTGATCAGCAAAGTCGGGCAGGTCACAGTAATCACGATGCTTCAAGTTTCGCTTTTGCTTGTCATCGCACATTTTTGCTTCGATGCTCCGCTCCCTCCTGATTCCGAGGCGTGGATCCTGTTTTCCGCTACCCTCTTGCTGGGCATCGCTTGTGGCGCCGCTGTGGGATTTGCCTTGGCCCAGTTGATTCCAACTGTGCGAAGCGCGAACGGCACCGTTATGCCCGTACTTTTGGTGCTCCAGTTCTTCTCAGGCGTCTTCTTCCCGTTTTTCAGCCTTCCCGCATGGATGCGAGCCATCGCCGATGTCTTCCCACTCAGATGGCTGACTTCAAACCTGCGAGCAGTCTTTTTCCCCGAGAGCTTTGCAGAAGTAGAGCCTAGCGGATCATTTCAGGTGGGCACAGGCTTGATAATGTTGTCCTTGTGGTTTTTAGTTTCGATTATTGTTGCGGTCCGGTTCTTCCGGTGGGTTCCGCATGAACAAAAGTAACGCCTTTCTAACATCGTGGTCCACGCGTTCATTTTACGTGTGGACCACCGTGCTCAGCGTTGTATGCGTCATAACAGCAACCATCTCCGCAATCGATGGACGTGCGTACTGGTACCTGGGGGTAATAAGCGGGACGACTATTATTCTCGCTTGGTTTGCTTTACTGTTTCGCCCACACCGCGGCGAACCACCACAACAAACAGCGACCCTATTCTTGGCGATAATGGTCATTTCGTTGGCTGTAGGCATCATTGGAAGTCCATGGATACAAATGATCCTTTTTGTTGCCTACCCACTTGGTTTTGTCCTTTCACGCAAGTTTACGGATGGGCTAATCTGGACTTGGGTACTCTCAGCAGTAGTTGTAGTCGGAAGTTACCTTGGCACTGTTATTCCTCAAGCATCTTCAAGGATTCCTATCCCCGTGATAATCGGATACGCTTCCATTTTTGGAATCTTCTCCAGTTTCATGGCATTTTGGATTCATTCAATCCAAGAATGGGGTAATGAACGCGAACAGATGGTGCAGCAACTAAAAAACCAACAAGAAACTCTAGTCGAAGCCACAAAACAGCGGGCCACTCAAAATGAGCGAATACGGATTGCCCGCGAAGTACATGACACGCTTGCGCAGGGATTCGTCGCGATTATCGCCCTCTCCCAGTCTCCTGGCACCCGGCCACAAATCGAAGAAATCGCTCGCGAAAACCTAGCCGAGTCGCGCGCGCTCATGAAATCATGGCGTTCACCCTCTTTAGAAAAAAATGATCTTCCATCAGCCATTCACCGCCTCGGAAAAAAACATGCCGCCAGAGTGTCAGTCAAAGGAGACTTCTCTGAGACCAGCGCAGAACAACAAACGGCCATTTTTCGGGCCGCCCAAGAGGCACTCAATAACGTTTCCAGACACGCTGAAGCCAGCGACTGTTCTATCGCCCTTCGCGCGGACGCCGGAGGCTATCAACTCACCATTTGGGACAACGGCAAAGGTATGAGCGGCGAACTTGGAAATGGTCTCAAAGGCATGGTTGAGCGCGCAGAAGCCCTTGGCGGCATGGTCCAAATCCAATCAGATTACGGTACAACGCTCACTTTCCGCATTCCGAAGGAACAAGCATGATTGCAGTTTTAGTGGTCGATGACCATCCAGTGGTCAGATCGGGAATAGTCCAAATGCTTGATTCGGATCCAGATCTGGAGGTTGTTGGCGAGGCCGCAAATGGAAATGAAGCACTAACAGTCCTGAATGCAAGAGCCGTGGACGTGATGCTCACAGACTTACGTATGCCTGGAATGGACGGCGTGGAACTTGCATATTCTGCCGCCGAACTTGCTGATCCCCCGAAGATCGTTGTCCTCACAACTTATGATTCTGATTCCGACATTTTGCGGGCCGTTGAAGCAGGAGCCGTCGGGTACTTGTTGAAGGATGCCCGGAAGTCCGAAATCATTCAAGCTGTAAAGGCGGCATCTGCGGGTCAATCCTCACTATCGCCCCGCGTTGTCCAAACACTTGTTGCCCACACACAAAAGGCTGCGGTCGCCAGGTTAAGTCCGAGGGAAACTGAAGTGTTGGCAGAAGTATCAAATGGGTTCACAAACAGCCAGATAGCCAGCCACCTTGGAGTGTCTCTTGGAACTGTGAAGACGCATCTTGAGCGGATCTATGAAAAGCTTGGGGCTTCTGACCGCGCCTCAGCTGTTGCTACCGCCCACAAGTTGGGGTACCTCTGACGGTATTGTCCTGCGGGACAGTGGCTACCCCGCACAAATCTATTGTCATCGCGAAGCTCTCTTCAACATCCAAGTTAGATAATGAAATCAATGCTGAGTTCTTTTGACGCGATGTTGCCATTGAATTGTGGTCGGTATCCCGGTCTCCTGGCATCTCCATTTTTGGTATCCCTAAACCTAGGCCCGATGAGAACGTACGTTTGTGTGTGGTTGTTAAATGGGTGAAGGCACCTGTTGGGGTGCCTTTTG
>DAIOFF010000033.1:0-17496 GCA_036745855.1 Scrofimicrobium sp.
GAGGACTAATGGAGATCGACACTGTCGCACTCCCTTTCTTTTTTCAATCGTTTACTTCACTCCGCCTGCCGTCGCGGGGGCCAGGCGTTGCGCATTGACTACAGCTTTCGCCGCATACTGACATATTCTAGGCATTGGTTGGCACTCTGACAACCCGACTGCCAACTGTCGTTTTCAGTTCGCCATGAGAAGATCTACCTATGGAAACCGCTGGTGAACTACTTGCACAAAGCCAAAATTGGAAGATGCTTCAAGCTCTTCAAGCGCGTCAAGACACTACACCTGTCGCGTTAGACGTTATGGCTTCAACCCTCAGGCAAGTTGGGACTGACCCGTCTTTGGCTGCTGCTTTGACGCAACAGTTAGAACTACGCACGCTAGCCACGAAAAAGTTTGATTTGATGGCAAAGCACATGCTCTTCACGCGGCGCCACCTTGAACAAGCCACGCGCATGCGGGTGGCGATGTTGCATGCTAACCGGTTCTTCGAGGCCGGAATCACGAAAGTTGCTGATCTTGGCTGTGGCATAGGAACTGAGTCCATTGCGCTTTGTTCGCTGGGAGTAGATGCCGTGGCCATTGATCTTGACCCAGAAGCAGTGGCCTGCGCGGCAGTGAACTTGCGGGAGTTCGACGCTGCGCAAGTTCTGCTGGGGGATTTGAACGATTTCGAGCCGCAGTCCTACGGCACCGAAGCTTTGTTCCTTGATCCTGCCCGCCGCGACAGTATTGGCCGCAAACTGAGTCCGACACGCTGGTCTCCGCCTTGGAGTAAGGTGATGGAGTTTTACGAGGGCCAGCTGCCGCTTGGCGTGAAGCTTGCCCCCGGCATTGATCGTTCTCTTTTGCCGTCTTCTTCCTTTACGCAATGGCTTTCTATTGACGGCGAGCTTGTGGAGGCTGCAATGTGGTCACCTGAGCTTGCACCTGAGGGGCCTGGCGTGTCCGCCGCAGTTTTGAATGATTCTTTGCACGTCTTTTCGGGTGTGGAGGTGAAACCAGATGTTGGGGGCGTTTTAGAGTTCCTTTTTGAACCTGATTCTGCTGTCATCCGCGCTGGTTTAGTTGGCTTGTTGATCACAAACCTTGGTGGCCGCCTTTTGAACCCAAGAATCGCTTATGGCTCAGCGGACACTGCCACTGATACGCCATTTGGCACTTGGTTTCAGGTTATTGATGATGTCCCGCTTCGCACCAAAACTATAAAGAAACGTCTGCAAGAATTAGATGGGGGGATTGTCGAGGTCAAGAAAAGGGGTGCAAGTATTGACCCGGCGGTGCTTCAAAGGGATCTTCGTGGTGATGGGAGTCAGCCGTTGGTTGTTTTTGCGACGCGCATTATGGACAAGCATCGCGCAATAATTGCCAAGCGTTTTTAGGATAAAAATGCTGGCGCTTACCTGTAATGTGATTACGTGCAGGAGGTAAGTAATGGCATTGGATTTCGCGCGCTCTAAGCGATCTACTGTTGGAATAGAGTGGGAACTTCAGCTGGTAGATAAAGATTCCAATGATTTACGTCAAGCGGCAACTTCGGTCATTCGAAAGGCTTGGGAAGACCCTGACATAAAGCCTTTAGTCCACCATGAAATGATGTTGAATACGGTCGAGGTGACGTCGAAGCCACATCAAACCGTGTCTGAGTGTCTAACTGATATTGAGAAGGCAGTAAAGCACGTTCGCACAATCACTAATGAGCTGCGGGCTGACATTGCAAGTTCGGGTTCACATCCTTTTGCTAAACCGCGCTATCAGCGTGTCACGGATTCGAAGCGGTATGCGGAGCTTGTGAAGCGGACCGAATACTGGGGACGCCAAATGCTTCTTTTTGGGGTTCATGTTCATGTGGGCGTTGAGGACCGCCGGAAGGTTTTGCCTATTGCTAATGCTTTGGCCGCGCAAGCTGGGGCGCTACAAGCTTTATCGGCTTCGTCACCTTTTTGGGCAGGTGAGGACACGAAGTACGCGTCAAACCGCGCTATGGTGTTTCAGCAGTTGCCAACTGCTGGGATACCTCGGCAATTTCAGTCTTGGGAGGAACTGGAGTCGTATGAAGCTGGGCTTCGCGGCGCTGGAGTTATCAGTGGTTTTGATGAAATCCGTTGGGATATTCGCCCTTCCCCAAAACTTGGGACTGTGGAGGTCCGCATTTTTGATTCTTGTACGAATATTTTGGAGGTCGAGGCCATGGCTTCGCTCTCTCACACTTTGGTCGAGTATTACTCGTCAATGTTGGATGCAGGTGAGGTGCCGCCGACGCTTCCAGATTGGTTTGTTGCTGAAAATAAGTGGCGTTCGGCCCGTTATGGGTTGGATGCGAAGTTGGTGGTTTCAAAGTCTGGCCAGCAAGTATATGCGCGGGATTTGATTGCTGGGACCGTAGAAGAGCTTCGCTTGACTGCTGCGCGCCTTCAGTGTGAGCGAGGCTTAGATGTGGCAATGATGATTTTGGAGCGTGGCGCGGCCTATGAGCGGCAACGCAAGGTAGCAGAACTGACGGAATCGGGATCGCTTGATTCTGTGGTTGAGTTAATGCGCGCTGAAATGATCGCAGATCATCCGATAGCGCCCGAGGCTTTCATGGCTTCGCGCTAGACTTGGTGGCCGTGAGTCTAGTTCTGGGTATTGAATCTACATGTGATGAAACCGGCGTAGCTATTGTCAGGCAGTCTGGCAGCGCGCAGGAGTTGCTTGGTCAGTCGGTTGCTACTTCCATGGATCAGTTTGAGCGGTTTGGTGGAATAATCCCAGAGATTGCTTCACGCGCTCATCTTGAGAGCTTCTTGCCTGTGCTTGATTCCGCGCTGGAAAAAGCCCAGGTTGATTTGGGGGACATTGATGCGATTGCGTGCGCAGCTGGCCCAGGTCTTGTCGGTTCGCTCACTGTTGGCATTTGTGCGGCGAAAGCTTTGTCACTTACTTTGGATCTTCCTCTTTACGGGGTCAACCATGTGATTGGGCACCTAGCTGTAGATGCTTTGGTAGATGGACCACTTCCGACGCCACTCATTGGACTAGTTGCATCGGGTGGGCATTCAAATCTGCTGCTGATCCGGGATATAGCAGATGACATTGTGGAACTTGGTGGGACTCTTGATGACGCGGCTGGCGAGGCCTTCGATAAGGTTGGGCGTCTACTTGGACTTCCCTATCCAGGAGGCCCGCATGTAGATAGGTTGGCCCGCGAAGGCAGCGACGCAATCCGTTTCCCAAGAGGCTTGGCCGCCGGTAAAGACAAGGAACGTTACAAGTACGATTTCTCCTTTTCTGGCTTGAAGACTGCAGTTGGCCGCTACCTTAGCGCTAATCCTCTGCCTGAGGAATCAAAGGCTAAGCATCAAGCAGTTGCAGATATTTGTAGAGCTTTTTCTGAGTCCGTAAATGATTCTTTGACTGCCAAAGCAGTGGCGGCAGCCATAAATCATGATGCGAAAGTGATTGTGGTTGGTGGCGGTTTTGCCGCTAACTCAAGGCTTCGAGAGCTACTGATTGAGCGCGCAAGTGCTGCCGGGGTTACGGTGCGTTTTCCTCCACTAAATCTTTGCACTGACAATGGCGCTCAAATCGCTGCTTTGGGCTCAGCTATCTTCACTAAGAACCTTTCGCCTTCTCCACTTGGTTTTGGACCTGATACTTCCATGGATTTGACGCAGACTTACATGGCCGTGAAGTAACGATCTTCAAGTATGCCTTCAAAGGGGCTTTGAAGAACCGAAGTTCCGGTGCACCGACTCCCTCAAGAGCCAGTACCTGGATGCAAGAAATAAAAGTGATCAACCGGACCATTTCCGTGTCCGACGTGCAGAGACTGACCTGCTTCGATGGCTGCCGTCAACCAACTCTTCGCTTCGGGCAACGCATCTTCCCAATCCTTGCCTTGCGCCCCTAATGTTGCCAGCGCAGAAGACAAAGAACACCCTGTCCCATGAGTGTTTGTGGTCTCCACTCGCCTTCCCGTGAACTCCTTGATACCAGCAGTCGTGACCACCGCATCTGGACACTGATCACCAGGAAGATGCCCGCCTTTCAAAATCACCGTTACATTGGCACTGCGAGCCAAACGCCTAGCTTGAGTGATAGCGCTTTCCCAATTTGTTGCCACGTCCTCTTGAACCAAAACTGCTAGCTCTGGAATGTTTGGGGTCACAACGTCAACTTCGCGGCAAAGTTTTCTAATCATGCCCTCAGCAACGTCATCAAGAAGCCTATCTTTACTGGTTGCAACCATGACAGGATCAAGAACAATTAGCGGCGGACGCACATTCCGCATCCATTCACGGACCTTGGTGATGACCGGCTCAGAATGAAGCATGCCAAGCTTCACCGCGTCTATTTGGACATCATCGCTAACTGCTTCCAACTGCTCTTGCAAAAATGCAACAGGCGGAACATGAATGCTTCGCACACCCTCAGTATTTTGAGCAACCAGCGCCGTCACAACTGCCATCCCATACCCGCCCATGGCAGCAATCGACTTCAGGTCCGCTTGGATACCAGCGCCCCCAGTTGGATCGGTGCCAGCAATAGACAGAACTCTCGGGATGTCCGCAGCTTTAGTTTTGCGAGGCCGAAGGGCCCCGGCCGCAGCGCGCGGGTCCTGCGCAAAACTGATTGCAGAGATTACTGCGGCGCCCGCAGCGCCTGCAGAAACAAGATCAGGTATGTCCTTCACGCCGATTCCGCCAATAGCAACGCATGGTAGTGACGTTGCAGAAGCCAGCTGCGCAAACCCTTCAATCCCAAGCACACTTGGGGCATCATCTTTTGAACCTGTTGGATGAATGATTCCGACACCCAGATAGTCAACTGTCCCCTGAGGCATGGCTTCGACGGCCTCCAGGTGCGCTGCGGTATCAGCTGTCCACCCAATAATTGCAGATTCCCCTAGCCTCTGGCGTGCCACTACTGGGTCTTCGTCGCCTTGGCCAAGATGGACCCCATCAATCTGGAGTCCTTGGCTGCGCAAACGAACAGCAACGTCCAAACGGTCATTCAAAATAAAGGGCACGCGTGCATCAATGACGCGAACTAGTTCACGCGTTCGCCGTTCATACTCTGCCTCGCTCGCCTCTTTATCTCGGAACTGAATCAGACTAACCCCGCCCCAAATGGCCTCGTCAACCACCTTTAGTAAGCGTTCAAAAGGTATGGACTGATCGGTTACAAACTGGATTGAAAATGCCATCAGAGCTCTACCTCCACCGATTGAATCTGAATATCTAACCCCATTGAGGCCTCGTCAAGAACAAAAAGCTCATCCAAAAATGCAGCGGCAAAACTTCCTGGACCACGCGCAACCTTGCCTGCATTGGCAGCAGCAGCCTTATGCGCAACTGACGCAGCCAAAGCAGCTGACCAAGGATCACAAACCCCAAGGAAAGCTGCCATAGTTGCACCAAGTGTGCAACCACCACCAGTCACCAACGTAATCAAAGCGTTTCCACCAGAAATCGACGCGATCTTAGTGCCATCTGTAATCAAATCTGTCTCACCTGATACTGCCACCACACTCCCATGGCACCTGGCCAGCCAAGTCGCAGCTTCCAAGGCCGCATCTGACCCAACAGCAGAATCAACGCCCCGGCCGCCTGAGCCTCTACCAGCCAAAGCAATAATCTCTGACGCATTTCCGCGAATAATTGCAGGCTTCCTGTCCGCTAACTGCCCCGCGGCCTTGGTCCGAACTGACAGTGCTCCAATCGCGACTGGATCAAGAACCCAACGTCTAGTTACAGACGGAATTTCACTGGTAGCCGCAAGCTGATCAGAAAACGGCGTCCCCAGGTTAATCAAAACGCCATCTGCAACCGCCGCGAACTCACCGGCTTCACCAGGATAATCAACCATTGCAGGGGCCGCACCGATTGCTAACAACACATTCGCGGTAAAACCAGACACTACCGTGTTGGTTATACATTGAGTCAGCGGCGACTTCGACCGCAACGCGGCCAATGCGTCTTTAGGAGAAAGCGCGGACGATGAACACTCAGAAGTCATTTGACATCCCTTCGCAAGTACTAACTGGTTCAGGTTCGACGGGTTTTGTTCTCAGCTAAGCCACCTGGCCAAGCACCCCGTGTCAGTGCTTACCTTAGTCCGCAAAACAGGTTGGCGCGCAAATGATCAAAATGACTTTCATACACCTAACAGTGCCCCAGCTGCCCCATCCAATATGTCGCGTTCAGAAACATACGCACCCGTAAGATCTGGCGACCTTTCATGAACTGCCAGTAATATCCGCTCCCATATAAGCGCGCCTGCCCCAATCACGTCGGCTCGGCCTTTGGGCATGAATGGAAGGGCTGCCTTTACTTCAACAGGTTCCATTTTCATGTAATTGATGGCGTCATCCCATTGCTGCCAGGTCAGCAACTTCCCGTGGGTTAGATCAGGATCATATTCTTTCGCGCCCAGTTCAAATGCCGCCAGCGTTGTCACAGTCCCAGCCACGCCAACAAGAGCCCCTAAAGACGTCACATCAACCACTGTGAAAGCCTTATCCAACTGCTCATCTATCCAACTTGCGGCGCGATCTATTTCATTCCCGTAGCGCTCTGTCACCCGAACCGAACCCATGTCGATGGACACAGCTGCCCTCACCGAGTCCTCCCCCAACACAAACTCTGTTGACCCTCCACCAATATCCACCACTAACCGCGGACTTGGCGCATTCAAACTTCCGATTGCCCCAGCAAAAGACAACGCCGCCTCTTCAGTTCCTTCAATGACCTCTGGTCGAACCCCAAGCAGCTTCGTCACTGCCTCTTGAAACGCTTGGCCATTCGTCGCATCCCGCATGGCAGAAGTCCCAACAAACCTGACCGGATTCGCGCCGGCTTCCTCAATCATTTCCTTATATTCGCTAAGCGCGTGCAGCGCCCGCGTGACGGCCGCATCCGACAGCCGCCCCGTACTATCCGTGTCTTGGCCAAGGCGAACTATTCGCATTTCACGCACAACATCACACAAACCGTTACCCACTGGTTTCGCAATCAACAATCGGATCGAGTTTGTTCCACAATCAATTACAGCAACTGGATTCACTAGACCAATGTAAGGCCCACCGCCGACAGGTGCTGCATTCAAAGCGTGTGGTTCTGGCCTCCCTAGAAAGGACCATACCCACTTCGAGAAAGCGTGAAACCGCGTCCTGTCTGCAAATTCATACACTTTATTCGGGACTCATTGACCTGGCATCCAAAATCACCGTTAACGGTAGTTTCACCGTATTGCAGTTCATAAAAGTAGTCGCCTGGCTGGCCAAGGTACCTTTCACCACACATTTCCTGTGTCCCGAACTCAGTTACGCTAACCGAATAGAGCTCGTGGTTAGTCGTGCAGCTTCCCGCGCCAAACTCACGTTCCTTAATCGAACAGAAAACTCCGCTGCCGCGTAACTCACAAGATATATTTTTCGAGGGCGTATCGATTTTGTTTTGATGAATAATCCGGCCAGCACCTGCCAGCTCCGCTAGGTGCGTGTTGTAGGCGGATGGGTCCTGGCTCCCTCCCGTTCCTCCACCGTTGGGGTCGGCTAAAGGCACCTGCGGCGGGGTTTCTTCTGGCAAGGTTGGCTCAGGTTTCTTCGGGAGTTCCGTTGGAACTTCAGTCGGGATTGCCGTTGGAACTGGGGTATCTGTAGGCCCAGGGTTTTGGGTGGGGGCCGGAGTCGTGGTCTCTTGTGGCGTTCCATTGGTTGCCACGGCCGCGTCTTTGGGCTGCAAAACTACGTCATCAGAGTCATTTTCCCGAGGCCATAAAACGATCAGCACCGCTACAAGTGTCACCGCTAAGACTGCGGCAATCACGCCTGTGATCATTGCAGCCCGATTACGTCCGCCGTTCTTCGCGGGCGAACTTGGGGTGGGGGGAGGCGAACTTGGAGGCGGCGCCGGCATGCCAAATGCCAATCCTTGCGGCCTCATTGCTGAAAGCTGATCCCTAAGTAACGCCGGACATGACGGATTGGCAATGATCAACGGATGCAATGACGGATACTGTGCAGCCAACTGGGAGAGACGCTGCGGAGAGGTCGCTGGGCTGCCTGCCTCCAACCATTCCTGCTGGGATGCCATTCCTTCTCCTCCACACGACCATTCAGCTGCCACCGAGCCCGCGTGGCAGGAAACACTCCCCTGACCATAGCGATCACACGTTACATTGCGCTAGTCCCATCCATTGCATAAAGCGTAGTAGAACCCCCGACTGATTCTCTCAGATCAGTTGGGGGTCCCGCTACCGTGCCCATTTTTCAGACCAAAGTAGTCTGCCGATTCCATGATCGCGCCGTCCACCACATCAAAATCAGCGGAATAATCAGCGTAACTGGAACAAAACCGAGGGGCACCGTATTCATGGTGTCTGAAGCAGCCGAAGCAAGGATCTCTCCCCAACTAAATGTGGTGAACTGAACAGACTTTGAATCGACTAGTTCAAGACCGAAGGGTAGTGCGAGCATCCCTATTAGGGCAGTCATTTGGATTATAAAGTAGGTAACCACCCAAACAACTAGTGGGCCACCGATGCCCCACCCATTTAGTGGCTCACGCGACCCGGCAGTTGCAAAGAAGAAAAGCTGTGCAGGCATCAAGAGCAGCTCTAGAACCACCAAAAACAGTAAAGCCGCCAAAGTCCCTACCGGTAATGCACTGGTTAGCATTTCCCAAATCTTAGATGGCCTTACAACTTCGAAACCATATGAGATAGCAACCAAAAGCCATCCCAATAATAGGGCCCATGCCACAGCCACAAAGTCAATGATTGTTATCCAAATCATTTTAGACCAGTAGATAGTGCTTCCTTTTATGGGAAGTGTCTGCGTGAAATACCCTTTCTTGCCGTAACTTGAACTCCAGTATGCAAATGTGAGATAGAGTGCGGGGGCAATCGCCATTCCAAATAGAGCAAGGACTGCAAAAGCAAGGCCCATCTCACCAAGAACAGGAATATCCCACCAAACCAAGAACATCCCCGTTGCAACTATTGCTGTCAAAATGCCAAAAATTGCACCAATTGGTCCTCGCGTGCGCTTGTATTCGTATTTCAGTAGTGTTTTCATCATCGGTACATCTTTCTAAAAAGTCCGTCCAAACTAAGCCCTTGTTCTTCGCGTAAATCGTCAGCCTTAGCTGAAACCAAAATCCGTCCAGCCCGCATCATCACCACGGCATCAAGTATTGGTTCAAGGTCATGCACAAGGTGCGTTGAAATCAGCACCAAAGAGTCTTCGTTTAGGTGGCGGGTAATTGCTTCTAGCAGTACTTCCCTGGCTGCCGGGTCGACACCTGAAATTGGCTCATCAAGCAAATACACCTTCGCATTGCGTCCCATTATTAGAGCAATCTGCACTTTTTCTTTCATGCCTTTGCTCATTTCAGAAAGCCTCTGATCCATGTTTAGACCAAATAAAGCCAGGAGGTCTTCTGTTTTTTCGGAGCTGAAGTCCGCGAAAAAATCCTTGTACATCTCAAGGCATTGCCCAACAGTGTCACGATTGTTTAGAAAAGAAGTATCGGGAAGAAATGCGACATTCGCTTTAGATTGAACGCCCAACTCATTTCCACAGATTTTCACCTGACCCGTATAAGTCGTAAGGACCCCTGCCAGAACCTTTAGCAGCGTTGTTTTGCCGCAACCATTTTCGCCAAGCAAACCCACGATTTGTCCTGACTCTAACGTGAGGTCTACGCCAGCTAATGCCGGGAAACCCCTATATAGCTTGGTTAGGTTCTTGATTTCAATGGCATTCATTCTTGTCCCCTATCATCAGTCCAAGCTTCCTGGACTAGGTTTTTTGCTTGACGTAGATTCATTTGAAGTCCCTGTATTTTGTTCACATACTCATTTGCTGCTTCCCCAGCTATGCCGCCGCGCAATTGCTCAATTTGCGCTGGGGATGCTGACACGTACCGGCCAGCTGTGCGTTCGCTTTTACACAGCCCGTCACGTTCAAGCTCTGCCATTGCGCGTTGAACAGTGTTTGGGTTCACCCCTAGTTGGTCTGCTAGTTCCCGCACACCTGGGACCCGCTCACCTTCTGCCCATTGCCCTGTGGCAATCCTTCTGGCGAACTCACGTACAAGTTGACGCCAGATAGGTGCCGCATTGTCAAACTCCACACCTATACTCCCTTCCCCTCAAGACTCCATTCACCTTTTGTACGTTTGTATTATGCATCTAATACAGTAGTACTGTCAATGCCAAGCAACCTTGCTGTTGTCGCAAAGTTCCAAGATCCCAAAAACAGATGAAACAATTGGGCACCTAACCCAAATAAACAAAATGCAGGCAATCAAGACGGGAGGCGAAATATGTCACGCGAAGCAGAGTTCGCAGAGTTTTACGGCCAGCACTATCGGCTGATATTAACAGTTGCCCAGCAGCGACTTCAGGTCTTTGCTGATGCCGAAGACGTGACTGCCGAAGTCTTCCGGGTTGCCTGGAGCCACCACCAAAGTGGAAACGAACTCCATCTTGCGTGGCTCTACCAAGTCTTACGCAACATGATCGGAAACCAATACCGAAAAGAAGAACGCACGGCGGCCCTCCAAAGGCGCCTCGAAAACAACACATTCGAAAGCGACATTTTTGAAAACCCCGAAATCCTCAAAAGGATTTTGATAGAGAAAGACGGCAAGGGTATTTTGTCAACCAGCGACGTTCACCTTGACGACCAAAACTCAAACGCCCAGCCCAGGGTACACGAACGCCTCTGGAACACCAGCGAATAGGCAAAAACGCACACATAAACATCGTCTAACTCAGGTGCCACCTGCAGCGCACCCATAACTACTAGAATCCACTGTTACCAGGTACATGAAAAAGGGATCGAAATGAAAGCTATCCAAGCAGCGGCCGGAATGTCCATAGTTCTGGTTGCGCTCACGGCTTGCACAAACACTGAAGAGCAGGCAAGCGAATCCCAGGATTCCCAATCAGCTAGCACCCAATCAAACTATATCCAGTCGGGCCAATCCGCCTTTAGGCAGGTCGATTCCCATTTAGGGGACTCATTTGAGACCCCATACGGCCCGGTGACTTTTGTAAGCATCGAACGTATTGTGAGCCCATTCGCCTCTGGCCCAGATGGGCCATTAGAGTCCATTCCGGGACTAACCTTTAACTTTGAATACAAAAATGAGTCAAAAAAGCCACAAGTCCCTTATTTTCCAGACGGAATATTCTATTTTTCGGGTGAAGACAAAGGCGGACAAGATATAACCAAGTGGTCTTGGAGCTCACCTGCATTTTCCCCAGTCAAGGCCGGGGAAACCACAACGTTGAACCACTCCATTTTCGACATCAAGGAAGATACTGGCAAAGTTTATCTAGCAATCCGAGATGGCAATATTGCACAAACCATTGGTGCTTTCACGTATACAGATAAAGATATTCCTGAAGAACGCTCAGCCCATGGCGTTGTAGAGACTCCAAAAGGACTAGTCTACGGTCAAGGAATTTATCCCAGTAAGGACGGATTTGTTTTCCGCTATTCCATCCTCAATACAACTGATAAAGAAATAGAGGGCTACTGCAATGGAGCGCACATACTCTTGAACTTAGAGGAACTTGATGGGCAAACACCTATGGAATCAACTGCCTCTGAAGATACCTGTCCGGTGGCACCACGTGATTTCTCAGGTGAGTACGAACTCCGCCTTCCAGAACTATCAAAACCAACATCAATCTACGTTTACACACACACGGATACGGGAGCCCTTCAGCGTCAAGGCACATTTCTTGTTGAGCCAAGTGACACGGAAGAAAACCCTCAGTCCTGACCCCACTTGATATGTTCAAAACGGATAGAAGGGACCTGCGGCGAATCCCAGTTTTCTTGAAATAGGTTATTTCTTCAACGGCAGGTACTTGATGTCGGAAGTACTGACGCGAACATAGATTTTGACAGAACATAGATGGGCCACTGGTAGTGGCTCTCAGATATGATTCAAAGGTGAAAATCGCGTTCGTATTAGACGACTCCCTTGATGTTCCAGATGGCGTTCAACAGTACATATTGATGCTTGGACGCGAAATGACGCGGCGCGGATTGGAAGTGCATTACCTGGTTGGCGAAACAGTAAGGCAGGATATTCCAAATATTCATTCGCTGGCAAAGAATGTGAAAGTTAAGTTCAACCAAAATCGGATGAGAATCCCGCTTCCAGCAAACGGTAAGAAAATCAGAGAGCTATTGGCACGCGAAAAGTATGACGCCCTGCACGTGCAAGTCCCGTTTTCTCCGATGCTGGCCAGCAAAATCATCATGCAAGCCCCCAAAGGAACGCGCATTATCGGCACATTCCACATTGCCCCGCATTCAAAGCTTGTAACGGCAGGTAACAGGGTTCTTAGTTGGCTAACGCGTCGGCCTCTTAGGCGATTCAGTCAGATGATTGCCGTGTCACCGGTTGCCCAAGCATTTGCTAAAAAGACATTTGGACAAGACTCGGTGGTTATTCCAAATCCCGTTGAGTTTGATGAGTTCTCAAAAGCAGCAAAGACAAGAACTCTGACGGCACCCGAAGATAAAACCATTGTTTTCCTTGGTCGTTTGGTGGAAAGAAAAGGCTGCGCAGAGCTTCTTCGGGCAATTCGGTTTTGTGAGTCAAATCCTGATTTCAAGAATACTCGCGTCATTGTTGCAGGAGATGGCCCTTTGCGCACAGACTTGGAACAGACTGCAAAGTCACTTTCCACACCTATTGAGTTCCTTGGTTTTATTGACGAGGCCGAAAAGCCACTTCTTCTAGCTAGCGCCGACGTGGCAGTTTTCCCAGCCACAGGCGGTGAGAGCTTCGGTATTGTCCTCACCGAAGCAATGTCTGCTGGTTCTGGTGTGGTGCTTGCTGGGGACAACCCCGGATATCGAAGCACCATGGCAGACAATGAGGAAGTACTCTTTGATCCGCACAATCCTGAAGATTTCAGTGCCAAGCTGGTGCGCGCACTTACTGACTCCAGTTTTGCGAGCAGAATCCATTCTTGGCAAACCAATCACGTGAAACAATTCGATGTGCAAACCGTTGCTGACAAAATCATCACTCAATACCACCAGTAAAACTGTTACTTCATGACACCAGTTGCTACCGCTATCCCATCATGGCGTCGATAGAGCTTCTCCAGATAGCTACCTCAGATTCAGAGCTTAATGACTTCGCGGCAATAGCTGCTTTTTCTTTGTATAAGGTGACGGCTGGAATGGTCAACTCATTTAGTGCTTTCGCTAGGGACTCAGCCGTAAAGTCTTTGGTTATTACGCCGCATTCTATCTTTTGAAGCAACTCAGCCATTTCTGGAGAGGGACCAATAATCATTCCCAGCCGCGCCTGAATATAGTCAAAGAACTTATTGGGCAATGCCCATTTGTTGTTAAAACTAATAGGTGGCAGCAGATGGATTCCCATGTCATAGGTATTGAGGGTTTCAATGACTGCATCCCGTGGAACCGGGTCATGAATGGTAACGCCAGACACTTGCTTCGCCCGTTCCTTGAGCTCACTCAGATATGCATCATCCGTGGAAACCAAATACATGTCCAAAGTCATAGGAACCTTGACCTGCTTCAATGCCTCGATCATTAGGTGTAGATTTCGGTCGCGGTGACCAACCCCGACGTGCACTAACTGGATTGGCCCCTCAGTTTTACTGGGGGAAAGTTCGACATATGCTGGAGCGTTTCGCACCACAGCGGGCCGAATGCCAAAATTCTTGGCGTACTCCCGTGCCAGACCCGAACTCACCGTTGTAACCGAAGCGCACCTCGGCAAAAAAATCTTGCACACCCACGCCCGAAATGGTCCGACAAACATTCGCCAACGCAAAAGGCTTTCCTTCTCACGCGGCGCGTACTCATGCATGTCTGCGTGGACTCCGAAGCGCGGCATCAAGCTGAGCGACACCGGAACCGAATCAAAATCGTTAGCTAAAACCGCATCAAACTGGCGGCCGGTTAACTGCTTTTTCACAAAAGCAACAACCGCATTATTCCAATAGGCGTGCGAATACCGATGCAAAATCAAATCAGCATTGTCATATTTCCAGTGAATTAGTTCATCTGGAATCTGCACGTGGTGAGCGACTTCAACAGGTTTTACGCCATAACCACATGTTGTCACCTCAAAGTCTGGCCCGAACTCACGTACCTGTTTTAGCACACGGGCATCATTTACGATCTCTGAGAAAGATATGATTAGCAGCGATCGGCCAGACGGCATACCACCACTAGCAGCTTCATTTTTTGATTCAATAGCCATAACAAAATACACGGTAGCCGCCCTGGGGTTCCCCGCCAAACCGGATGGAAAAACTGGGGGCAGGGCTAATATTAGGTACGGGAAGAAAGGACACCATGCGCAAATCAGGCGCTCTACCAATAGAGGTGATCATTCCCTGCCACAATCCTGAACGGCCCATACACCGCGCAGTCGCATCAGTTATCAACGGAAACTCTGGGATTGGTGAGGTCACGGTTGTATGCCACAACACCTCGCCAAAAAAAATCGAAACAGCCTTGGGCACCGAAATGGCAAGAGCCGTTCGCCTTATTGAGTGCGCCGACGGCGTACACTCCCCTGCCGGCCCAATGAACGCGGGACTGGCCAATGCCAGAAGCCCTTGGGTTTCATTCCTTGGTTCCGACGATTCTTTGGCCCCAGACGCACTGTCAGCGTGGCTTCAAGTCGCAAAAGGAACTGACGCCGTGATAGCGCGCGAACACTTCAGTGACGGACGCGCTATTCGCACCCCCGTTCATAGACTCTTGCCGCGCAGATTTGCCGACCCCATAAGAGATCGACTTTTCTACCGATCTGCCCCACTTGGTTTACTACGAACGGCCTTCTTACAAAAACACAATTTGGCCTTCACGCCGGGCCTTCCAACCGGTGAAGACATTGCACTTACCTCCCAGATTTGGGCAACTGGCAAGGTTCGCGCGCAAACTTTCGGGCCTGGCTACATGGTTGGCGAAGATGCGACAGACAGAGTCACAACAAGGTCCCGTTCAGCAGCTGAAGCCCTGGCATTCATCCCATCCGTTTGGGACCAGAGTTGGCTACAAAAATGGCCGCCGCGTTTGCGCGACGCTTTAGGTACCGCTCACCTCCGCCTCCATGTATTTGGTTGGGCTAATGCCAAGATAAACGACCCCCGCCTTTTTGAAGGCGATCAGGAAGTAGTATCAAACGCAATCAAGAAAATACTTGAGCTAGCGCCAGGTGCTTTATTACCAATGTCTGCGCGCGACCGGAACCTGATTGATGCCCTCCTTGACCAGCAAGCACCTTTTGAAGAAATACTGTCACTGGCACAAAAGCGCCGGAAGTTCTACCACCCAGGATCCCTTTTTACCCGCGACCTGGCAAACGTCCTTGCCCCTGATGCGCCGCTACGTTTCAGCGTCGCTTCAGCACTCATCCGATAGCCAAATAGCGCGGGTTTCTGACAATAACCCTAACCATTTTCAAATAGGTCACATTGTCATTCTTTCGATGCTTTAAACTTTTCGAGTAACTCAAAATAGTGAGGCATATCTTCAGCAGGAATAGGCCGGGGCCAATCGCCAGCGCGGAAATAAGCATCAGTGCCCCCATCAAGGAACACAACACTACCGCACATGAAGTTTGCCGCAGGTGAAAGCATAAAAATTACCCACCTTGCTATTTCATCCCTATTTCCAAACTCACCAACAGGAATAGGGAAGTCTTTGATGGCAGCCGCAGTTCCTTCTTCTGCAAGCTGCTTTTGCAACAACGGCGTCAGGACTGCCCCCGGCGCGATGGCATTGACGCGAATGCCCTTGCCCGCCCATTCGGGCGTTACACCAATAGTCCGCATCCAATATGTAATGGCGGTTTTAGAGCCCGCATATATGAAGCTTGCCGAGGCCTCTGGTCCAGCAGCTTTTGCAATCGCAACGGCTTTTTCTATATCACGTTCCAAGAATGCCTCCACTATTTCTTGAGGAAGCGCCGGAGTGGTCGTCGTTGAATTTGACGAAAAGATCACCACTTTTGCATTTCCGGCCTCGGTCAACGCATCATGCCACGCTTCAAGCAAACGGACGACGCCACCAAAGTTCACTTTCGCGATAGTGTCTTCCATACCTGGAACTGGTCCAAGCCCTGCGGCCATCACTGCACCATCAAGGTGACCACGGCTCCTTTCTAAAACACCATCTATGGCTGCCTGTACCCCCTCATCAGTCGACAGATCCGCATTGATATCAGCATTTCTGATGTCAACACCAATCACGTCATGCCCGTCCCACCGCAGTTGTTCGAAAGTTGCCCTTCCCATTCCCGATGCTGCGCCTGTCACCACGTATGTCCCCATGAGCTTTCTCCTTTTTGTTTTGGTGGCGATCTTTGAGTTGAAACCCCGCTGCTAAACCTCGTTATACTTATCCGGCATGCCCCAACGAACCGCCTACATGCGACGTTAGTCCCGTATGGTGACTTTAGCTACTCTAAATACGCTATTGTTATGAAAACTAGGCCTTCAACCTCCAAATGAACAAAAAGTCCAGTATGAGCGCCACAAAATTAGGCCCAGACAACCTCCCAAACCGCAAAAATGAAGCAAAATGCGGCCAAATACCCCTGCAAAATCGCCCTCAACCGTGGGAAACTGGTCATGGCGATTACTTCTACTTCTACGCCAAAGAAAGGAACACGTGAAGGGCAAGTGCAGCCTTCAAAAAAGTCAGACTTTTGAAGGAACGCGATGAGAAGGCGGAAAGATACCTCCCTTCACCCTTTGGTGTTGGCGCTATTTGGAGGGCTGAAGCAAACAGAACCTGACACGGCAGAGAAAGAATCAAGAAAACTGCCCCCGAAGAAGGCATCTAAGCAGCATTCATCTGACAACGAGCAACAAGAACCAGCCTAGCTACCCCTACTTTTCATGCCAAGGCATCAGGCCCTGACAAAGGAAACAACCTCACAAGCCAAAACTGCCTTCCCCGGTCGTGTCGACATCAATCCCCTGGTCAGTGCCACTACTCTGGAATATATCGATCCAAAAGTCTTTATGGCTAAGTGCCATACAGTTGGAAGTGTTCGGAGGCAAAGGTGTTTGTTTACACGATTCTCATAGGAATCGCAGTCATTCTCATAGGAATCGCGGTTTTTGCGGTTGCCAATGCCTCCAGAGAAAACGATGCACCCTCTGACCTAAACTCCTTTCCAAAACAAGTATTATCTGTACCAAAAGAAGACCTAAGCCAGCCAATAACGGCATCCCAATGTCTGCCACCAGAAGAAGAACAACAATACTTTCAAAACCTCGAAAACCCCAATGTTGCATTAAAATTGCTTGCAGGGCGACTACTTTTAGAAACACACGACGGACACATCGTCTTTCCACAAAGCAGAACCCTTCACAATTACGGCATTATCATCTCTGACATCCGCGGAATGGCCGAAAATGAAATAGGCATAATCAATGGGGATTTTCGGCCCGGAACGCCAGTTACTCTAATACAAAACTGTGATA
>DAIOFF010000034.1:0-12085 GCA_036745855.1 Scrofimicrobium sp.
GTTTTGCTTTTGCTTGGCTTTATGGCAACGCAGTCTTCTATTGGTTTGTTGCTTTCTGGGATTGTCTTCACGATTGCTGGATTGTTTTTTCTTTTTGCTCCTGGTTTTATGTCTGGTTTCATTGACACTTTGTCGGACTCAGTTTTGACAAGATTTGGCGTTGTCGGCGGGAACATTGAGTTCCATTTGGTTTCGACGGGGGCAACGGGAATATTGGCAGGCGTTGGGATCGCCATGATCATGTCCGCATGGGTTGTCTATTGCGTTCGTCGGAAGGGCCGTCAAGAGGAGTCGCTTCGCGCGGAGGTAGCGGAAGTGAATCCAGAGGGTTTGAACGCACGCTGGGCACGAAAAGCCAGCAGGTAACCGCGTGACGGAACTAATCTCTGGACCTTGGGAACACCGCATGGTCAATGCAGGTGGGGCTGCTTTTCATACTGCCATTCAGGGGAATGGGCCGCACACGGTCTTGTTGCTACATGATTTTCCGGAGCATTGGTGGTCTTTTCGTCACCAGCTTCCTGTGATTGCCGAGGCCGGGTATCGCGCTGTCGCGCTAGATCTTCGCGGTTTTGGGGCCTCTGATAACCAGCCTGGACCGGTGACTTTGTATAGGTTGGCAACGGATGCTTTGGCTGTTTTGAATGCTTTGGGTACTCAAACATGCACTGTTGTTGGCGCTGGTATGGGTGGCTCCGTTGCGTGGGCTTTGGCGCATCAGCGCCCGGAGTTTTTACGCTCCCTGGTCACTATTAGTGCTAGTCACCCGCTGGACACTTTCCACTGGACCACTCAAAAGCGTTTGCGCGCGTGGACTGAAAGGCCCCGGCTTCGCCGTTTCCATTTGCAGGATGGAAGTCTAGTTCGGGCGTGTTTTCGTTATCTGACTGCTCCTCAAACTGTTGAGAGCATGTTGGCCACCGCTCACGTTTATTCGGAGACGTTCCAAAGGCGAATGTCTGCCCGCGCGGCCTCGGAAACATTTCAGGCGGCAATCGACAAACCGGATAAGAAAGATTTTGTGTCGCCTGTGAAGGTCCCTGTTTTGTTTTTGCGAGGCGATGCGGACGCCGCCACTTTGTCCCTTTCTAAGGTGGCCGATTCTTGCGTTAGGGGCCCTCAAGTGTCGACAACGATTTCGAAGGCTGGACGTTATCTGGTTGAAGAAGCCCCCAAGGCTACTTCAGAAGCTCTTTTGAATCATTTGTCTCAAGTAATTTAGCTAATCGCTAAACGTTCAATCCCCACATCACATAGTTCGTTTAGTATGCATTTTCCGCATTCGGGGTTTCTGGAGTGGCATATCCTGCGACCGTGGAAAATGATTTCGTGGCATAGCTGAGTCCAGGGAGCATCTGGCATTAGTTCGCGTAATTGTTTTTCCGCTTTCAATGGATCTTCAGCATTTTGCCATTTGAGGCGTTTTGTTACGCGACCAACATGAGTGTCTACTGTTATTTCTTCATACCCGAACCAGTTTCCTAGCACGACGTTCGCTGTTTTTCGGCCAACTCCTGGCAGTGACATCAACTCTTCGCGGGTGCCTGGAACCACACCATCAAAGTCGTCGCATAGTTTTTGAGCTAACCCCTGAAGCGCTACGGCTTTTCGCCGAAATGTCCCTAATGGATAGATTATTTTTTCTAATTCGTCCAAAGATAGGGTGGCCATTGATATTGGGTCAGGAGCAACCGCAAACAATGATGGTGTAATACTATTCACACGGACATCTGTAGTTTGCGCGGATAAAACCGTCGCGACCAGCAATGTAAATGCGTTAGTGAAATCCAAAGCACAATGCGCATCTGGATAAGATTCCTGCAATAATTTGGCCTCATTTTCGGCCCGATCGCGGCTTATCATTCTATCTACTTAAACTCCCCGCTTCTCCTAGTGGTGACAGGTCTCACCCAAGGGTAGGCTAAAATCGAGTGCCCGCCTTTAGAAGTGGAAATGGATATGAGCTTAGACGAACAGATTATTATGCGAGTCCCGCTGTTCGCAGGACTAAACGAAGAGCAGTATAGGGCTCTTGGAGACCGTACGGGAAGCACAGCGCTTCGCCGTGGAGAAATTCTTTTTGAAGAAGGCGATCCTGGTGACCGCTTGTACATAATCACTGAGGGCAAGATCAAACTTGGCCACACCTCATCAGATGGACGCGAGTCATTGCTTGCCATCCTTGGTCCTGGTGAAATCATCGGTGAACTGACACTGTTTGATCCGGGCCCCCGTTCAACTACGGCTACTGCCGTATCCCCCGTCTCCATGCTGTCTTTAGAACACAGCGCACTGATGGAAATCTTGGATGTAAATCCAGACCTAGCCAAGCACATGCTTCGCGCCTTGGCCCAAAGACTGCGCCGAACAAATGAGTCCCTTTCGGATCTTGTTTTCTCAGATGTTCCAGGACGCGTTGCCAAGGCTCTGCTTGATTTGTCCGATCGGTTCGGTAACCCAACCGACAATGGCGTACACGTGCCTCATGACCTAACACAGGAAGAGCTTGCTCAACTAGTTGGTGCGTCACGTGAGACGGTCAACAAGTCTCTGGCCGATTTTGTCTCCCGTGGGTGGATTCGCCTTGAGGGGCGCGCGGTTACGCTTCTTGATGTTGACCGCCTTGCACGCCGCGCACGCTAAAAGACTTAGCTAATAGGCATTTTTATGCGGAATCCTGTTGGGGTTGCCCTCGCAAAAAACTAGGGCATCCCCAACGGGTTTGGGCAGCTATTTGAAATACAAAAACCGGACTAATTATTGAATGCGGGTGCAAACGGTTGCGTGTTTTTGTTTTCGAACAGTTTAGGTTGCCTCTACTACGGTTTCAGTCTTTTTGGCGTTTTAGGTAAGCAACCAAGTTCTCTGGCCCTGACGGCCCCTGGATTACTTGGACTAGCTCCCAACCATCTTCGCCCCACTGGTCAAGGATGGTTTTTGTCGCATGTACTAGCAGCGGCACGGTCACGTATTCCCATTTGATCATGTCTCTAATATTAGCTGCGGGTGAACGCAAGTACCCTTGACGGACTATCCCCTCTGATTTCCGCTGCCAATGGGTCATCTGACGTTTCCAACCACTCAAACCAGTTCGTAACGTCTGTATACCGGCGAAGAAGTGCCCGCCGCTCACGTTCTGTCAGGCCACCCCATACTCCGAAAATAGCTTGTCCTTCCAAGGACTCTGCCAGGCATTCTAAACGGACGGGACATCCAAGACATCGATCGCGCACCTCCCGTTGCAATGCACCCTGTACAAACAACGCATCAGGATCACTTCCTGCACACAAAGCTGACTCAACCCAGTTCGCATTTGGCCTGTAGCTTGACTCTGTCATCGTTTCCTCCAATCCCCACTACGTTGTGAGGCACGGGCCTCATTCGTGGCCTTGCTCTACCGGTGAACCAGTCTACTTAGTAATCTAGGCACATGGCTAATCTCAGTAAGTCTGCCCGGAAACGTCCGGGACATAAAGTCACGCCGGTTCAGTATGGCGCGTCTTTGCTTGGTTTTGCAGTGATTTCGATTATTGCTGGCGTTCTCATGGCCGGTTTCTTGGTACCTGTGGTCGGCGCTACAGGTGCTGTGGTGAAAGCAGTTCCGGCCAGTTTTGATGAGATCCCAGGCGACATTGATGTGGTTATCCCAGCAGAAGAGTCCCGAATGGTGGACGCTGAGGGTAAACATATGGCTAGATTTTTTTCACAAAGACGCGTGATTGTGTCTTCTGAGCAGATGGCGGATATTCTCCGAAAAGCCATTGTCTCTATTGAGGACAAGCGTTTCCCGACGCACCGGGGTATTGATGCCGAGCGTATGGTTGGCGCCATGGTTCAGATTGTCATTTCTGGCGGCAAAAAACTAGAGGGGGCCTCGACAATCACCCAACAGTTGGTGAAAAACCAGCTAGCTGAGCAGGCTCTTCAACACGGTGACGTTGACCTTGCAGACGAAGCCTCAGAGGTAAGCCCAGAGCGTAAGCTTCGTGAGGTCAGATATGCAATGACCCTTGAATCGAAGATGACCAAGGATGAGATTCTCACTGCATACCTAAACATCGCCGCATTTGGCCCCAATGTTTACGGTGTTGAAGCGGCTTCACGCGCGTATTTTTCTATTCCGGCTTCTGAGGTCTCTATTGCACAAGCCGCTTTATTGGCTGGTCTTGTGCAGTCCCCCGTTCAATATGATCCACTTACTGAACCTGAAGCCGCTCAAAACCGCCGCGATATCGTCTTGAATGAGATGGAGAAGGACGGCATCATCACCGAAGAGGAAAAAGACGAAGCTCAAGCCCTCACGGTTGATGAAATGTTGAAACCAGAAACACGTATTAATGGTTGCCAGGGTGCTGGGAACAAAGCCTATTACTGCGACTTTGTGATTGATGAGTTTTTGTCAGATCCAGCGTTTGGTGAAACCCGCGCGGACCGTCTGCATTTGCTTGAAACCGGTGGTTTGGTTTTGAGGACTACGATTCGGGCAAAGGAACAAGATGCAGCCTGGAATGCTGCGGTTGAGACAGTCCCTCTGGATCAAGAAGACCATTTGAATGACGCCATAGTTGCTGTTGACCCACGCGACGGTCATATCAGGGCAATGGCGCAGAATACGAACTACAAGGATACGGTGGTTTCGTACACCACTTACACGGGCGGTGGACGCGGTTTCCAGCCAGCGTCAACATTCAAGACGTTCACGCTGCTTCAGTGGTTCAAAGAAGGTAACAGCGCTTATGACACGGTCGGCCTGAAAGACCGTAATCTGCCTGCCGGATCATTCACGTGCAATGGGCAGCAGTATTACACTGGCGCGTGGCCGGTAGGCGATCTACCTGGAAAAGATGGCCCACATTTAGTTCAGCAAGTCGTAAACCAGTCAATCAACCAGGGATTCGTTGATATGGCCACGAAAGTCGATTACTGCAAGATCTTTGAAGGTGCTCATGATCTAGGGATTGAGACCGTTGATGGTGAAGCTATTTCGCCTGAAGCACCTTCGGGGCTCATTGGTGGTAGCAGTGACGTCGCTCCGATTCTGATGGCTAGCGCGTATGGTACTTTCGCCAATGACGGCATTCGTTGCAAGCCTATGGGCCTTGTGGAGGTTGCTGACCGTGATGGCAAAGTAATCAAGAAATACGAACCTGACTGTAAGCGAGTCCTAGACTCGCAAGTGGCGCAGCAGGTAGCAACCGTCTTGAAACGAACAGCGAACCAATACGGCAGGGTTGATATTTGGCGCCCAGTTGCGGCAAAGACTGGTACCTCTGAGAACAACGCAAATAACTGGGTTGTTGGTTTTACGCCTCAGTTAGCCTCTGCTGCATGGGTTGGATTTGCATCAAATTCTTCTAGACCTGTCCAAGATATTTGGATCAATGGTCAATACGTCTACGCCATGTATGGTGAGAACTTCGTTGGTCCAATGTGGTCGAAGTTTATGATTGGCGCGCTTGATGGTGAACCCGTGGTGGACCTTCCCGAAGCATTTGTTGGAGTTCCAAAGGCACTGGTCTCCGAAAAGACTCCGGCTCCTGATGGTGACGATGCGGATGACGCTACGGCAGGTGCTAGCACTTCAAATGACACCCGTTCAAACAGAAGCAACACTCCTAACCAAGAGAAAACTAAGAAGCCGGAAGTACCTAAGCCTCCACAAAAACCTTCCCCCCCTAAACAAGTCGACCCACCGGCTCCGCCAAAGCCAGAGCCACCTGTAGTGGAAGAGCCCCCGATAATTGACGAGGGCGGAGATCCTGTTGTCGACCCGCCAACTGACGGGGATGAAGGTGACTAATCAATTGGATGAGATGCGTGCTTTAGGCGCGCGTCCCTCTTTGTTTCCCGAACATCTGGTGGGATTTATGCGTGGCCTTGCTTTTGGTGCCGCAGCAACCGCTGGTGCTGGTGCCATAGGTCTTGCATATGGCAGGTTTGAAGCTCAGCATCCAGTGCTGCGTAAACTCCGCGTCCCAGTTGCTGCCCGCCCTGGTTTTACTGGCTTGAACGTGCTTCACGTCAGTGACTTACATATGTTCCAAGGACAGGACTTTATCGAAAGTTTCCTGTTGGATGTTGTCACAAACAACCAGATAGATTTTGTGGTTTCTACAGGCGACAATCTAGGCGCATTGGATGGACTAGAGCTGCTGTTAGATGCATACCAGCCACTGTTCGACATTCCTGGCGCATTTGTCCTGGGGTCAAATGATTATTACTCTCCTTTGACAAAAAGTCCGCTTGACTATTTGCGTCCAAACCGTCACGTGGACGCCGCAAATAGGGTGAGGCGGAACATACCAGACCTGCCTTGGTTGGCTCTTGTCGACTCATTTACGGATGCGGGGTGGGTTGATCTGACCAACCAAGCTTCTTCGCTGATTGTTGATGGGCAACAAATCGGATTGCTCGGAGTTGACGACCCCCATATAAAGCGCGACCGCGTCCCTACCCCATTGCCAGAATGGTTCTCGAAGGATTCTTTGCGGATTGCACTTACTCACGCGCCATACCGCCGCGTGCTTAGCGAGTTCGAGAGCGTCGGTGCAGACATAATCTACGCAGGACACACTCACGGCGGTCAAGTTTGTGTGCCTTTCGCGGGACCAGTCATCACGAACTGCGATATCCCTAGATCTCAAAGTAAAGGTCTGTCAAAATACGGCCGATCAAAACTTCATGTATCTGCTGGGCTTGGTACATCTCCATTTGCTCGTTTCAGGATCGCATGCCGACCTGAAGCCACGTTGATGACGATAGTTCCTTCAGATGATTGACGAGGCGAAGGACGAAGCCCCCTTCCGCCTCGCAAAACAAATCATTGAGCAGAGCCGCCGCGTCCCTTTGGCTGAGGGACCTTACATTGTGGGCATCTCAGGCTCACCAGGCGCCGGTAAAACAACGCTTGCTAAGGCAATAACGGCTGAGCTCCTTAGGCATGAGGTTGCAGCTGCATACGTGCCAATGGACGGTTTTCATTTGGCTGATGTACAACTGGAACGGTTAGGGCTGCTAAGCAAGAAAGGCTCAATCAGCACATTCGACGCTGCTGGATACGTGAACTTGATAAAGCGAATCAAGCATCCTGACGGTTTCACGGTTTATGCCCCAAACTTTGAACGCGACCTAGAACAGCCTATTGCTGGAGCAATACCAGTCTTTCCAGACACGAATGTCGTTATTACTGAAGGCAACTATCTGCTCTGCCCAGATGAGCCGTGGGTGCAGATCCGCACTCTTGCAAGCCAAATCTGGCACTACCAGACCCCAACTGTGCTTCGCCAAAAACGGCTAGTCGCCCGCCATGTTGAGTCCGGAAAGAGCCTGCAGGAAGCAACCCAGTGGGTACAAAATGTGGATGAACTCAACGCCCAGTTAATAGAAGAATGGGCACCAGCAGCTTCCTTGATCATCCAACACCAGACATAACTCACATCTTCAACTGGCGGTCTGAGTTTGGATGCCTCCGTTTGCCCGGCCTATACTGTTTCAGTCGGATTCGGGGTGTGGCGCAGCTTGGTAGCGCGCTTCGTTCGGGACGAAGAGGTCGCAAGTTCAAATCTTGTCACCCCGACAGTTGCGATTCCCCGAGATATTAACGGTATCTCGGGGTTTTTGCCTTTTACTTGCTGCTGCCAAGCAGAACAGTACAGTTTGATCTACCCAGGTGACGCAGTTCGGCGCATAACCCGTATTTCTGCTTTTTGTCATGGTTTAATGTCACCATGATGAGGTACAGGGATTCAGCCCTAAATGATGCGGCAGCAGTCTGAACCCCGTGAATATCCCTGATCGGCTTGTTTTAGAGTGATAAATTGTAGTCAAAGGAGACTCAGGTGACAAATATTTATGAGGCAATATTTACGCGCAAATCTGTAAATAAATTCGAAAAGGTACCACTGAATAAAAAGACAATAGATGAAATCGAAGAGTTTATTGCCGAGGTGCCTCCCTTGCTTCCAGAAGCACAAATCACACATGAAATTGTGACAGCAGATGCAGTAAAAGGTTTCGCACTTCCCAACGCACCTCAGTTCATGCTCCTTTACGGCAAAGACCAACCATTACGTGAAGCATGCGCTGCTTTCCAGCATGAACATGTCGTGTTGTACTTGCATTCGCAGGGTTTTGCCGCCCACTGGCTTTCCAGTGTCTCACCCAAGGAGAAAGACCCGAACTTCATTATTGGTTTCGCATTCGGGACGCCAGCAGAACCAGCGACTCGAGAGCTAACAGAGTTTGATCGCAAGCCAGTGTCCGAAATCGCCACAGGAGCTGATCTGCGTTTGGATGCCACAAGGCTTGCACCCTCTGGCATGAATGGGCAACCCTGGTATTTCATAGTTGAAGACGACCACATTTTCGTTTACTGCAAACAAAAACTTGACGGTTTTAAAGGGATGTTCTACAACCAAACAAAAGTGGATATCGGATTAGCATTAGCCCACCTAAAGATTGCTAGCAATTATGAGGGCGGATCATTCGAGTTCACTACTGAGGTCAACAATTGGCCAGAAGCTCCAAGTGGTTACTCATATATTGGCGCAGTGAGGTAATAATGGTTGACGAAAAGAGGAAATGATTCTCACGGCCGACTGAAGTCACCTGCCTCTGGCGAATCTGAACTTTGGTTTCCTAATCTTCAATGGGGACCAACCTGCCGTCCTTCAGGTCAAGGCTGATTTGTGCAACGTGTGGTTCACAATCGGGTCCGTTTGGAGAAAATTGTGTGGGCTGCGGCTTTTCTAAGCGGTATGTCCCAGCGTTCTTCGCATCTGTGCTGCCGTCTTTTCCGATCAGTTCCACCGACACCTCGCTCACAACTTCTACCATTGTCTTTGACATGTCCAGATAGGCGGTCGCAATACCGACTTCTTCGTCGAACTCATCCACCGTTACCTCGCGGGACACCGTGATAGGCCATTCATCCCCTTCATATCCTCCGGTGATGACTTCCAGTTTGATGGTCTCTATTTCGGTTAGGTCACTAAGCGGGACGGTGACAGACACTGAGTTTTCTGCACCCACCTGTGTGCAGGCGGTCATTTCATCTTCGTATACTTGCTGGGGCCCCGACCTACTGATAAACCAAGTCGCTAAAGAGCCACCAAGCGCGCCCACCAATAAACCCACAAAAACTAGTAAGCCGACCCGTGACAGTGGCAATGTTTTCTTCTCTGCTTCAGCTGATTTCATGTTCTATCCTAAAATGTCAAAGGTCAAACAAGCATGGCTTCTATGCTGATCGGAAGTTTTCTGTAGCCGTCTGTTTTGCGCCATGTTCACACTATTCCACGGCGACACGCGCACCGCAGCAAAATCGAAAACCTCTACCAGGCACTTTTGTAAAGTGTCTACCTGGCTTGGCGCAGGTGAATGCAGGAATGGACAATAGCAACACACGTCCAGGCCGAAAGTCCCACAAGTTTATAGGACTTTCGGCCTGCATCGGCTTACTGTTTTTGATAACGTGTAATTATTAGTTCTTCTAAACGTGAAACGAGGCGCAAAGATGCAGTGGGATTTTGGTGGAAGAGTCGCTCTGGTTACTGGTGCAGGTTCAGGACTTGGTGCAGCCATAAGTCGCGATCTGGCAGAAAATGGGGCCCGCGTTATTGTCTCTGATATCAGCAATGAATCAGCCGAGCGCGTGGCTGAGGAAATCAACGCCACGGGCGGCTTAGCTGTGCCGTTAGCCGGTGACACATCGAGTAAAGCAGACAGCAAAGCCATGGTTGACTTCGCCGTGAATGAGTTCGGGCAGCTAAACTTCGCAGTAAATAACGCGGGCATTGGTGGCCCGCAGGCATTCGTCGCTGAAACTAACCTTGAATCATGGGATAGAGTCATTGACATTAACCTAAATGGCGTCCTTTACGGAATGCGATATCAGATTCCCGCGATGCTGGAAACCGGAGCGGCCGAGTGCGCCATCGTCAACATGGCTTCCATTCATGGAATGGTTGCTGCACTAGGAAATGGCGCTTACACCGCGTCAAAACACGCAGTTGTTGGTATAACTAAAACCGCGGCTGGTGAATACGGTCCGCAAGGGCTACGCGTAAATGCCATAGGTCCCGGCTATATTGAGACCCCACTATTGGCAGGCCTTCCCCGTGAAGCCTATGACGCTTTGGCCGCAAAACACCTACTAGGTCGCTTAGGGCATGCAGATGAAGTTGCCCATTTAGTCACCTATCTTCTTTCCGATTATTCCTCATTTATTACCGGCTCTTACATTGTCATTGATGGAGGATATACCGCAATCTAGTTTTAGTGGAACAAAGGATTTGCCGAGGCGGCTCGGCCCTTTCGCGGGCCGTCTCCAATGCCTTCAGCGGTCTCCCCTAATCCGCTTTTACCTGCCTTGCAGGCCAGACAAAACCTAGAGACGATTATTCCTAAAAGGGAAGACGGCATTGATGCTTACTGCGGAAGTGGTTTCCGCCAGTCATTTATGAGAACAGAAGGACGCTGCTGGACGGTTCCATCCCATGCAACGCTAAAACCGTGAGCCGTGAGCGCGTCTTTCAAAGCATTTGCAACGGTGAGTTCACGTGCCTGAACAACCTCGTGAATCTCTCGATCTGAATCCTCATCACCGTCAATAGCCTTTTTGAGAAGCACCTGGTCAATGCCAGGCGCATCCGGGAACATGCCAAAAGCAAAATAAAGCGAAGAGTCACCATCGGCAACTCGTTCAGTGTCTTGCTGATGAAAAAATACGTAACCTATCTCTGTCTCTTCATGGCCTCGTTCATCATCAATTTCTGCATGCCCACATGTCTGACAACAGGTGAAGTTCATTCTGGCTACAATTCCTTGCTTTTCAAGATCACTAAATGCGGCAGATAAACGCGTGTAATCATCAGGATTACCCAGATTCTTCTCATTCGCCAAACTCAGTTCCGTTAGCCTCTTATTCCATTCTTCCCGAACCATCTGATCCACAATTGAGGCATCAAGTACTACTTCCTCATCGTCATTAGAATCATGAACAGCTTCAAGAATAGAATCCAAATCAGTAAATCCTGGACGGATCATACCTACCGCATACTCACGAAGTCCCACCAGGGCTTGATCAGCAGTCATGTTCTCACTGACCTCATCATCGCCCGAACTTTCGTCATCTGAACTGCGTCTCAACCAATCGAATACTCTCATGCCATGAGTGTATAGACATATTTCCGCGTCGTAGCCACCTTCACCAAAGACTCCCAACATTTGGGCCCAGAGCCTGCGCCGCCTTGCACGAATACAATTTGCGAGCAATAAATGGATAATCTTTTCGTCAAGAACCTAAAGTTCCATTCCTGATCATTTCGACAACCTCCGCATATTTCCCTGCCGGATCAGTGAAAAGACAAAATGCGTTTCCATCAATATCTGCAAACACCGTGCACTGGCCATTCTTCATATCCCCCGTAGGACCACGTTTTACACTGGCACCCAACGCCAAAACCCGCTTGGTCTCAGCAACCAGATCATCTACCGCAATGTCCATATGAACCCGGGACCCCTTTTCTAGCCCCGGAAGTTCATCTGCAGAAACCGGTTTGATAACCACAGAGAAATGACCCGCAACAACCTGCCCCCAACCGGAGTCAGGGTTATAAACTGACGGGCTTTCAAGCATTTTTGCCCAAAACTCCACTAATGGCTTTGGATCAACCGATTCAATAACTACATTCTCTATTCTCACGCCCACAAAAAGGCCTCCTCGCTCTGCCACAACTTTACCTTTCGGCCATGGCGCATTGCTTTCGGGTTCCACCGGAGTCCTCAGGTCGCAGTGCCTTTCAGAACCTTCCACCTTGAACTATCACCAACCAGCCGCCCGACGTCCTCGCAGGTTAAGCCTCCTTCAGCTTCCTGTAACTCCCGAGTAAAACTCCACAGATAAACGCCAGAGAGTAGTGCCACCGGCCGTAACTTTTGCCTGGCGCAGCGAGTTCAGCCACTTCTACAAGATCCACTTAGTAATGCAACTTCCACCTGTTAAGACAAGATCCACCCCTTATGACAAGATCCACCTGTTAAGACAAGATCCACCCCTTATGACAAGATCCACCTGTTAAGACAA
>DAIOFF010000034.1:12185-17268 GCA_036745855.1 Scrofimicrobium sp.
TTATGACAAGATCCACCTGTTAAGACAAGATCCACCCCTTATGACGAGATCCACCCTTTAGGGACCCCACATAACGGGTGGAAGTTGCATTACTAGGTGGATCTTGCATTAACGGGTGGATCTTGTGCTGACCAAGCAAGATTTTTGCTCCGGCACTTGAGGGGGCACCAACAACCGGAGCAAAAAGCCAACCATCGGAGCAGTATTCCGCTCCGACCCCAGACCAAACACTCCGACCCTTGATGCCCGGCGCACACTCGGAGCAAAAAGCTACCTGCCAGAACGTCAACGGAAGACCAGCCTCAAAGAAAGAATCCTGAAGACTCAACTAATCATTGCAATATGTTTTCAAGGTTTGTTAGCGCATAGTCAAAGGGAATTCGTTCTTGTTCTAAACGCAGATTTCCTTTTTCTCTCAACAGTTCAAGTGCATTATTTTCACTGGCAGTAAGATACTGAAAATCCGATTTTGTTGGTGCAGGCTCAACAACGGCTAAGTCTTCATTTTCGTTTAGAGTTTGCATGTCCATCAGGACTGACTTGACATCCGGAAGGTGTGATCGAAGTCTGTTTAGGATCGCAAACCCGTGGGAATCTAGGTCACCCCAATACCAGCATTGGGCTTTTTTGAGCCAAGGAATAGATTCCAATCCAGACACCGCGAATCCGCGTCCCCAAACTGCCACCACGCCTCGAAAAAATAGGCACTCTGCCGCATTAGGTAGTGACACAAAAGTGTCCAAGTTTTCAACAATAATGGCCGCACGCGGTTGCCAAGTAAGCCTAGACAATTCGCCAAGCGTCGCAGCGAACTCGTTTAGCTCACCCACGCGCACAACTGGGTCTAGGGAGCGGATGCGGACAAGATTGCGATCTGCAGATATGAGCCCAAGTCCGGCTTGCCCCTTGAGTTTGCTGACAAATGCAGTCACGGCCCGCTTATGCGTTTCAATCCATTTCGAATCAACGCCGCGAATGGGCACCTGCCGCGGGGTATATCCTGTGACTTCGTTTTCTATCAACCATAAACTGACATCCAGTATCTGCTTGAACTCGACTTCACTGGCTTCAAACAAATCTTTTGCACACCCGCAAAATGCCGCTTTCACGTCCGGACTATCCCCAAAAACGTCAGCTACAATGCCGAACCGGGCTTTCCACTTGTCCCAAATAGCTTTTTGACCGGCAAAACGCGCGATTGCCTGACCACCTTCAATGATCAACCGAACTGGAACTGTCTTCACGCCTATGCTGCCCCATTTTCGTGGCGCAGACTCTACACGCATATGGCCGTTTTCCAGGTCTAACCATTGTCCTTGCCAGGACCGCCAAGCAGGCAGGTCGCTGAGAGCTTCCTTCTCGGTTGGCGGGTGAAGCGCCAAGCGAAAAACGGCTTCTTCTTTCCCAGTTACCCAAGCGGGCGCTTTCTTGAGAAGAAGATCTTTTGCGCGAAGTTTCGCCTGTCGAACGTCAATCACTAACGTCTTCCCACGTCGTAGTTTGCAGTCTAGATGCCGTTCCATCCAGGTTAGTGACGTGCGTGATAGCCCCCACATATGGTTCAAGGGTTTGGATCATTTTCAGTGGGGTTGCTAAAACCATGTGGAAACCGAAAGCCTTAAAGACGTCCAATGTCATCCTGGCATAAGCAGGACTGGTCTTATCAAATGCCTCATCCATTGCCACAGTCCCGTAGCTGGGCCATTGTTCGTCTGAGGATGTCAGTTGGAAACGAAGGGCCGCAGCCAAACAGAATACGACCAGCTTTTGCTTTTGACCACCAGACAGTCCCCCCGCTGAATCATAACGGGCTGTCTCTTGCCCATTTTGGTCCAAAACTCTTGCCTGAAAAGTGACATGTTGGCGGGTGTCCAGGCATTCTTCACGCCACCGCCGATCACCTGGGACCTTTGAGGCCAAACGCTCCATCAAATCATTTAGCAGACTAAAGCGCATTTCTGCCTCTGAATCATCCCAGTCCCCGGCAACGATTTTTGACAGGTCGTCACGGAATTGTTTAGCGGTCACGGTTAGCCGCTGCTTTGTGACTATTTGAAGATACTTTCCTGGTTCGTATTCTGAACGTGAAAGCGACACGTTTACAGGTTCGATCCTTTGTTTCGTGTCTTGGAACGCATCACGAAGCTCAGCCAAAAGTGTCACTACCTGGTCAACGGACTTTTCGCGGAAAAGTTGTAAGAACTTTTTCTCATGATTTGGTAGTCCTTCCGTTTCAATTTGGCTGAGCAGTTCTTCGAATCCGGTTCCATCCCGAACGTCTGCTTCTAAGTTTGGATCAGCGAGCGGCCAATCATTTAAGAACTTTGTTGCTAGATTCCCAAACCGATTTTGTGCAATCTGACCTTCAGCGCGCGATTCGTCTTGTTTCTTACGTAGCTCACCATCAGCCGCTGCGCGAGCATCTTTTAGTTGCATTACGTCGAGGCGGCGTCGCCCTTTGTAAAACAGTTCCCTTAGTTCTATCTCAGTTTCGTCGTCAAGAGAGACTTCTTGCGTTTCTCTTTTCAGCTGTTCCAAAGATTTTCTTGCACCATCCCGTTTGTTTTCCTCGATTGCAGTATTGCTTCGCAGCTGATCCCGAAGGGCTGACAGTTGATCGATTCTTGCGGATGCATTTTCGATATCTTCAAGAGCTTTTGCCAGTGCACTATTTCCTGTCGAAATTGCATCCATTTGTACTTGCAAACGGTCCCGCACACTTTGCGCACCAGTTGGATCCATCTCTTCCCATTTGCGGCCAGCTACGTCGCGCAGGAACCGGTCACGTTCAATCGCAAGTATGTGTTGTTTTTCTAAGGTATCGCGTTGAAGAGTGGCTTCTTTTAAGTCAAGTGTCGCACTTCGTAAGGCTGCCGCTAAGTCATCTTTCTTTTGACTATTGTTGGCACCCAAAATCCAATTACTGCGATCCTCTACCTCATAACGGTCATCTTTCACGTAATGGTTTAGCCCCATTTTTACTTGACCTTTAATAGTCAGGGCTTTCTTATGTTCTTCTAGTTCTTCAGGGCTATCAACACACGCATAGTCGAAACGACGTGAAAGCTGATCAAGAATCCATCCCGCAAACCTGCCTGGTTTCACGTCTACCCTGTTCAGAAGCGATTTGTCGCTTGCTGCCGCTGACAGTGAGTATTCTTCTGAGCCAACTGAATAGTAGTCAAGCCTGAAACCCAAATGTCGGCGGTCAACCAATGCCCGAACTTGATCTAGATGCTCCGCTGGCACCAGCAATGATTGAGCCAAGGGCCTCACGACCCTCTCTATTGCACCTTGCCAATCTGCAAACCGTGGTTTCACGTCAATAAGTTCACCTGCAAATGGAAGCGCAGCCGGTGACACCCCCAAGATCTCAGCTAAAGCAGCCCTGACTTTTTGTCTTCTGGTATCCAGGTTTGATTTTGACCTACGAAGCACATCAATGGCTTCTGTAAGCTTGCGAACTTCTTCTTCAAGTCTGCTGACTTCAGCATGGGCCGCTTGCCTGTAGCTAGCATCCTCTGTACGAGGCGACACGGATTGAAGTTCCCGTTTTAGTTCTTCAAGTTCGGTGGCAGACCTTGGCATCGGCACTGCCATTTCATTGGCAGTATCATCCAGCCTTCTTCTAGTTTCAATGACATCACCAAGGCGCCTGGTGGCCTCATCCAACTGCACTCTTAGCCGCTCAACTTGCGCCCCACCAGCGCCTGCTGCTATTGCACGCGCCGTTTCACGTTCTTCACTAACAAACCCGAGTTCGGTGGTGACCTGCGCAAGGTCGCGGGCCGCATCCGCTGCTGCGCGGGAACTACGCTCCAGTTCCCTCTCTGTCGCCGCTACTTCTTCTTTATGTTGAAACACACCGGTATGTTTCAACAGTTCGCCATACCTTAATGCAGTAGCTTCAGCCCCACGCCAAGCTTCCAGTTGAACACAGATCTTTTTGAGATCACCAGATTGATTTCTGAGATCAACCACGATTTGGTGTGAATCGCGTAATTCCTGAAACTGTTCACGCGCATTGGCTTCAATCTTGAATGTCTTTGGCATATCAAGCATTGTGGTGCGGAACAACTGATCTAAGCTGGCCATGTTCTTGGCTGACTGCGTGACATGGAGCAGACGAAGCGCCGTGTCCTCACCCAAACCGAGAATATTCTTGATTCTCGCAAAGAATCGCAAATGCGAACTCTTAGTAGTAATAGTTGCTTTTGGAAAAACCTTCCGCATTTCTGCAGTTAGTAAACCACCCTTCATGAAAGGAAGAAATTGGTCTAGGTTTACATTTTCTTTCAACAGAAATCTGGTGTCACGCAAGTCATCCTTTGACGTGGAGGAACCAGAGATAAAGAAAAGTCTGGCAATACTGAGTTGTTCTTCACCGCGCGAATAATGCAGCATGACCGCAGAGAACGTTGGTCCTGGCCTCAGGTACCTGCTTACTACCGCATCATCTTCGTCATCAATCCCCCGCGACCACGCTCCACGAACGTAGGAAACTGCGGTCCTTTCCTCGCCGCGACGTTCTGTTCGCTGCCCCTGCGCAGCCTCATTAAACCGTAGCCAACGGTCTGGGGTTATCACGGCAGATAGCCCGTCTAACAGGGAAGATTTCCCTGAACCAGAATCTCCCGTAAATAAATGTCCTTTAGGTGACAAAGGAACAACGTGGTATCCGCCAAATGTTCCCCAGTTATACAGTTGAACCTCGCAAAGTCTCCACTGGTTATCTGCGGCTTCAGAAAAACCATTCAGTTCAATACCTTTTTGCTTCTGGATTTCACTCACCAAAACTGGCCCCCCTATCCATTTCTGCAAGCTTTCGATATTGCGCCGTTATTGTCTTTACCCGATCCGCATCAATCAGGACCCTAACGGCCGGCGAAATCTCCACCCGGTCTTTCTCATCCGTCTTCACCAGCAAGCGAAGATCCCGCCCAAACTTTGTCCAAGAAGCATTGACACGTTTAGCAAAATCTACAGGGTCTCTTTCACCGCGAAACGCCTGTAACTGTTCCACTACCTCACTTTTATCCAAGTACACTGGCCCAGCTCCTTGGGATGACAGCAAGAACTGGCG
>DAIOFF010000035.1:0-16950 GCA_036745855.1 Scrofimicrobium sp.
AGGAACCGTGGCAGGCGTTGGCGACAGCACAGTTATGGGATCACCCCCATTTGAGATTGCCACGTACTTGCATGGAATCTTATACCCCTCGGGCGCTCTAAAGTCAGCTGACAAAATAGCAATATCAACTAAGGGTAGAAGCTCTTCGAGTCCCACTTTCCAGCTACCTCCATCTAAGACAACTAAAGCCCCACGTTCATTAGCTACTTTTGCCGTTTGTTTTGCTGCAATAAGGTTATGTCCGTCAAGCAAAAGGACATCGAAATCTGGTATTTTGCCTGGGAAAATATAGTCTTTAGGCACCGATGGATATCCAGAGACAACTGCCCGCTCTCCGGTATTCTTCGTCACCATGATTGTTGCGATTGGAACATCAGTACCAGATTCATAGGTGTTAGCTTCATCAAGAGTGTGAACAAGCGAAATGAAGTCGCCCCCATAACTCTTGAACTGCGCCAGCGCTAAAGCAGATACGGCATTCTTTGATGCAAGCGAAGCCAAGGTGACGTCGCTTCCAAGGATGCTAGCGCTAGCAGCTGCATTTGCTGCCGGGCCACCAAAATCCACAGAAGTAGACAAAGCAACCGTTTTCTCATTTGGACCCGGAAGCGCCGTTACCGTCTGCGTAATATCTAGAGTGAGCAGACCAACACAAAGAATGTTCAACGAAGCTCCGCAAGAGTTTGTTCAAAGAGGTCCAAGAACTCTTCAGTATCTTCATCACTAATATTCAAAGGTGGTGCAATACGGATCACATCAGGCGATGGAGCATTGATTATTAGACCAAGCGATAGTGCTTTAGATGCCACTGCCCCAGCCACAGGTTCCTTGAGTTTGATGCCAATCAGTAAGCCACTTCCACTAGTTGAATCCACCTCAGAAAAACGGGAGTCTTCCAACCTCGTCCTAATCTTTTCGCCTTGCACTTTCACGTTGGTTAGGACATCATTCTTTTCAATAAACTCAAGTACCGCGTTAGCAGTGCTTGCAGCAAGTGGATTTCCCCCAAAAGTTGTGCCATGAGATCCTGGATAAAACAAATCAGCGCAAGACTCATACGCAATGAGTGCGCCTATTGGAAATCCACCTGCAAGTCCCTTCGCAATAGTCAATGCGTCCGGTTTGACTCCACTTGCCTGCCAAGCAAACCAATTGCCGGTGCGGCCACTTCCCGTTTGGACCTCGTCAAAAATCAATAATGCACCGTGTTTATCAGCCAGTTCCCTGGCAGTTTCTAAGAAACCGTTTGGAAGCTCACGAACGCCAGCCTCACCCTGAATGGGCTCAACAAAAAGCGCGGCAACAGTTTCATCAAAGGCCTCGATCAAGGCCTCAGTTGAAACTGGAATGTGTTCAACCCCAGCCAGCATGGGAGCAAAAGGATCCCGGTACTTATCCTTAGCTGTCAAGGCAAGAGCCCCCATTGAACGGCCATGAAATGCACCTTCAAGAGCCAAAATCTTGGGCTTACCTGTCTTATTCGCGTGCAAGCGTGCAAGCTTCAGTGCGGCCTCGACTGATTCAGTTCCAGAGTTAGTAAAAAAGACCCGGCCGCCAGGGGCACCGTCAGATAACCGAAGGAGCCTTCGAGCCAGTTCCATCTGTGGCGGGGTCACGAAAAAATTGGACGTGTGGCCAAGCACTTCTGCCTGCGCGGATACGGCTTGGGTGAAAACCGGATGCGCATGACCTAGCGCATTCACAGCAATACCACCTAAGAAATCCAAATACCGTTTCCCATCGGCGTCCCACACGTGGCTCCCGCTGCCGCGCACCAAAAGTGCAAGCGGGTCCCCAAACGCGTTGACCATCACATCATGTGCTTCTTCTACCCAATCATTCATCGCCAAGCCTCACTAACGTACCAGCGCCATCATCTGTAAACATTTCAACTAAAACTGAATGCGGGACGCGCCCATCAATCACGGTTGCGCGCTCTACCCCGCCCTCGACTGCCTCTAAACAAGAACGCATTTTCGGAATCATTCCTGACTCCAAAGTATCCATTCGAGCGCGCAATTCATCAGCCGTGATTTCCGAAATCAAAGAATCCTTATTTGGCCAATCCGCATAAAGCCCTTCAACGTCAGTTAGCAGAAGTAACCGCGCAGCGCGAAGCGCAACAGCTAGGGCACTGGCAGCCATATCCGCATTCACATTCAGGGTCTCACCTGGATCATCAATATCTGGCGAAATCGTGGAAATCACAGGCACACGCCCCGCACGAAGTTGCTCAAGGACGGGACCCGGATCTACCTCTTGGACCTCACCCACAAAACCAAGATCAACTTCCTCCCCATTCACTGTTGCACTCATGCGGCGCGCTTTGAAAATGGTCGCGTCTTCACCAGAAAAACCAACCGCTAAAGGGCCATGCTTATTAATCAAAGACACAATCTGGGGATTGACCATGCCCTGTAAAACCATTCGCACTACCTCAATAGCCTCTTTGTTAGTTACGCGGTATCCGCCGCGGAACTCAGATTCTATTCCAAGGCGATCAAGCATTTCACTGATCTGCGGCCCACCGCCATGAACTACCACCGGCTGTATACCGACGTGACGCAGGTAAGCTATGTCATCTGCGAAGGCCGCCTGTAGCTCTTCACTTACCATCGCATTGCCACCAAACTTGATGACGATCACTTTATCTCGGTATTGCTTCAGCCAAGGAAGGGATGCGATAAGCATGTTGGCAGTATTCGTAGCGGAAGATGGAACGTCAGAGCGAAGTTTGATTTTAGTCATGATGAATATGCACTGTTTTCGTGTACGTAGTCGTGAGTAAGGTCGTTGGTCCAAATGGTGGCGCGTGCGTTGCCCGTTTGAAGGTCGATGTCTAAAACTACATCCCGGGCGCTTAGATTTACTTCTTCCCGAGGCCGATCTGGCTGTCCCGCATGGCACACCCTGACCCCATTCATAGAAACGTCGACCTGGTAAGGATCGAACTTTGCCGAGGTAGTCCCGATTGCGGCCAGTACACGGCCCCAGTTCGGGTCGTTGCCGAAAATAGCTGCTTTGAATAGATTATTGCGGGCCACAGAACGTCCAACTTCAAGGGCGTCTGTAACGGTTTTTGCTCCGCTGACGTTGATCGCGATGTCATGGCTTGCACCCTCTGCGTCGGACAAAAGTTTCAGCGCTAGCTCTATGCAAACTTCTGTAAGTGCGGCCGTGAAATCTTCCCCTTTAGGGCTTATGCCAGAACTTCCTGAAACCATGAGTGTTACTTGGTCATTTGTTGACATGCAGCCGTCAGAGTCGAGTCTGTCAAAAGACAATGAGGAAGCAATCCTAAGTGAGCGGTCAGCGGTTTCTTGGTCGATGTCAGCATCTGTTGTTATTACAACAAGCATTGTGGCAAGTCCTGGGGCAAGCATTCCAGCGCCTTTCGCCATGCCTCCGATTGACCAGCCGTCAGCTAGATATTCGGCAGTTTTTGCGTGAGTATCAGTCGTCATAATGGCTTCAGCCGCACGCAATCCGCCGTCTTGCGAGGCCGTTTTGATTGCATTTGGAAGGGCACCTAATATTGCCCCGCGAAAAGCCTCGCCGCCCTCGCCAATAAGCCCAGTTGAACAAACCTGAATCTCAGTGGCTGGCACGTCCAGTGCTTTGGCTGCTTGTTCAGCTGTGAGTTTTGCGGTTTCAAATCCGAAATCCCCCGTAAAACAGTTAGCGCCCCCAGAGTTTAGAACTACAGCGGTAGTCTCACCATCTTTGATGGCTTCCATACTCCAAAGAATCGGGTTTGCTTTGGCCCGATTCGATGTGTAAACCGCGCTACTTACCCTGCTTGGTCCGTCATTGATCACGACAGCAAGGTCTAAGCGGCCGGCGTCTTTAATGCCTGCTGCCACCCCGTTTGCCACGAAACCTAAAGGCGTTGTTACGCTCATGGAGCTACTCCGTTCACTGTGAGTCCACTTGTTTCTGGAAGTCCTAATGCAATATTTGTTGACTGGATTGCAGCCCCTGCTGTGCCTTTGTAGAGGTTATCAAGGGCCGCGATTATCACTGCGCGTCCAGCCGCTTCATCAAGTGTCACGCTCATATGCACCGTATTTGCACCAACAGTGCTTGCGGTTGCAGGATGGTGACCGGCTGGCAGTAGATGAATGAATGGCTCATCTGCGTAAGCATCCTGCCAGGCCTTGCGCAGTTCCTGCTCAGTTACGCCAGGTTTTATTGGGACACTGCTGGTTGCAAGGATGCCCCGGGACATTGGGACTAACACTGGAGTAAAAGAAATACGTACATCAATATCGTCTTGGACAGCGCCCTTTAGGGCTTGGCAAATCTCTGGAATATGGCGATGAACGCCGCCCACGGCATATGGACTGGCAGATCCAAGAATCTCTGACGCAAGCAGATTGGGTTTAAGGGCCTTACCAGCCCCTGATGGGCCGACGGCTAGCACGGAAACAATATCTGATGGGTCAATTATTCCAGCATTAACGCCGGGGGCAAGGCTTAGTGCAACAGTTGAAGCGTTGCAGCCAGGGGCTGCTATTCGTTTAGTCTTTTTTAGGCGAGTTCTTTGTTTGCCATTGTTGGTAATGAGTTCAGGGACTCCGTACGTCCATGGATCAAAATATGCTCCCCCATAAAACTGGTCCCAGGCATCTTTACTAGTAAGGCGATGGTCGGCCCCACAATCAACAATTATTGTCTCTGGTGACAACTTGGACAAAGATTCAGAGAGTTCTCCAGACTTGCCATGAGGCAATGCTAGAAAAACTACGTCGTTTCCGCAGAGGTTCTCTGGCGTTGTGTCTTCAAGGACGCGGCTGGACAAAGAAACCAAATGCGGATGAAGGGTCCCGATTTTTTCCCCAGCGTTGGTGTTTGCCGTTAGTGCGGTGACTTTAATGTTTGGGTGGGATGCCAGCAATCTGAGCACTTCGCCTCCCGCATAACCTGAGGCTCCTGCGACTGCCGCTGTGTACACACGATCTTGTTGCATAGTTATGTACAGTAACGCATATTCATCCACTTGGCGTTTTGGTCCAAAAGATGACAACCTCATGTGCCACTAGTTAAAACCAATCACCTTATTCGCAGCTCTATAACTAAACCTGGTAAGCACTCGTCCACCTTTGCCCGGTAGATTCACAATTTGACCAAAAAAACGTCGCCGCATATAACCAGCCAACTTTGGATCTTCATCAGTTATATCTTTCCAAAGCTGCTCTTTCTGCTCCAGCAACTTCGGATCCTTCGACACAATCATTAAGATCGACGAAACCATTGTGATAATCGACAAATAATGCGCCATGTACCGAAGCAAAGACTCCGGCGCATCAGGCCTGCGAAGAATCTTCGAAAAAGCTGAAAACATTATTCTATTGATTGCAACCTGCTGATCCATGCGCCCAATCATCACAGACTCATTGACCGACTGGTCTGCGCGACCTATGTAGTACAGATAAAGGTCAATATTTGCATAGTAAAGTTTTTTCACATCTGGTAATGGGACAAATGCGTAAATATTATCTACATAAAATGTATGTTTAGGTAACTGAAGTCCTGAGTCATGCAAAACTTCAGTTCGGTAAAGCATCGAATGCATCAGCATGTACTGCCACAAACGGAAATGCCCAATCTCTTCCCAACCGAAGACCCTACCAACAGGTAGACAGTTCTTATATCTGCTTACACGTTTGTGACGCTTATCTTCCGCCTCGTAAGTGAAATTAGTAATCACTAAATCGACTTTTTCACTTGATTCTTCAAAACCGCGAAGTAAAGATAAAAGCTCCGTATACGCATCAGGAGCCACCCAATCATCACTGTCAACGATCTTCACATATGTGCCTTTAGCTGCTGCGATCCCAGCATTTACTGCTGCACCATGGCCACCGTTTTCCTGATGAATGACAGACACAAGACTATTGAACTGCTCTGCATATCTGTCCGCGATTTCCCCAGTCGCGTCTTTAGAACCATCATCGACAATAATGATTTCCACATCTTCGGCCCCCACTAACAAAGAATCTATGCATCTACTCATATACTCCGCTGAGTTGTAGCAAGGCACGACAACAGTCAAGATTGTCACAAGTGTTTCCTCCCGTGCTTGGGTCATCTTCCCCCAGCTAGTCGCTCTTTGAATTGTAGGACCAATTTTCCTAGTGGGGAATACGGCGGCTGAACCATCTTCAGGGTATCGGGCCAAAGCGGTTTCGTTAAGACTGGTTTTAGATGTGAGAAACTTCGCCAAGATTCTTCCCCATGGTATGCACCTATACCAGAGGAACCGACGCCACCAAATGGTAAAGATGTCGCCCCCGCGTGGATTAAACCGATACCAACGCCAACTGCGCCTGAGCTAGTTTCACTAACAAAACGATCTTTTGCCGCTTTCCCAAAGACGTATAGCGCCAAAGGTTTTTCGCCGGCATTTACGTGCGCAATGGCCTCGTCAATATTCATTGGAATAACCGGCAATAGCGGTCCAAAAATCTCTTCCTTCATGATTTCAGAGTCCAAATCATGAAGGCGAAAAACAGTTGGAGCCATGTACCTGTCAGCCTTGTCAATAACCGCATCTGGGTATAGAGCATGAAGCCGATCCAGCTGTTGCTCATTTATGATTCGACCATAATCTGCTGAGTTTTGCGGATTACTTCCCCACATTTTGGAAATAGCCAACTGTATTTCTTTTACAAGGCCATCAACCAGGTTCGGAGGTGCCATGACATAGTCAGGCGCAACACAAGTTTGCCCAGCATTTACAAACTTTGCCCAAGCAATCCGCCGTGCAGCAGCTTTCAAGTTCACAGACTCATCTACCCAAGTGGGCGATTTTCCACCAAGTTCTAAAATGGCCGGAGTTAAATGCTTAGAAGCCGCCTCCATAACCACATGAGCAACCCGGGTACTTCCAGTGAAGAAAATAAGGTCGAAGCGCTCTTCAAGAAGCGCCGTGGTCTCTGGAATCCCGCCAAGGACAACTTCAACGCCCGGTACATATTTGGGAAGATGCTTCGCCAAAAGCGCAGACGTATAGGGAGCTAACTCTGATGGTTTAAGCACCGCCGCATTACCCGCTGCTATCGCTCCAACAAGTGGGGTGAGCGCCAACTGGAAGGGATAATTCCAAGGCGAAATAATCAGTACCCGCCCAAGAGGTTCTTGAACCAACTTGGCGGATGCAGGCCAAAACATGAACGGAGCGTTCAAAGGTTTGGGGGCATTCCACTTTCGAAGATTTCGAAGAGCACAAGCGATTTCATCCAAAACCACGCCGATCTCTGTCATGCTGGCTTCTGCGGGGCTTTTCCGAAGATCGCTATAGAGAGCCTCCATGATTTGCTCTCGATTTTCATTTACGAATGTGCGAAGACCCAAAAGACGGCTGCGGCGGTCTTCAATCATGACCGAACCTGGCCATTACCCCACACAACCCACTTTGTTGTTGTTAGCTCCGCAAGGCCCATAGGGCCGCGTGCATGGAGTTTTTGGGTAGAGATCCCGATTTCTGCGCCAAGGCCAAATTGGGCTCCATCTGTGAACCTAGTTGAAGCATTGACGATAACTGCCGCCGAATCGACCTCAGCAACAAACCTCTGCGCCGCCTGTAAGTTCGTCGTGCAAATGGCTTCAGTGTGACCAGTGGACCACTTAGTTATGTGAGTGATAGCGGCTGACAAGTCATCAACTACCCGCAGTGCCATCTCAGGTCCTAAGTATTCGGTGGCCCAATCTTCTTCAGTAGCTGCCTCAATGGAAGCTTCCCCTGCCAGTTTTACGGTATCTTCATCTCCGTGGATTTTGACGCCTGCTTTAGTGAGTTCGCGAACTACTTTTGGTACAAACTCGCGGGCAATATCGCGGTCAATCAAAAGGGTCTCTGCTGCATTACACACAGAGTTTCGCTGTGTTTTGGCGTTTAGAACAATTGAAAGCGCTTCATCCTGATTTGCGTCCTTTTGAACATACACGTGGCAGTTACCCACGCCAGTTTCGATAACTGGTATTGCGGCCTCACGAACAACAGTTTGAATCAGGCCGGCTCCTCCGCGCGGCACAAGAACATCAACCTTACCTCTAGCCTTCATGAGAGCAACAGCGCCCTCCCGGCCCAAATGGTCAATGGATTGGATGGCGTCCCCTGGCAGACCGGCAGATTGAAGTGCTTTTGAGAGGGTCTGAACGATTGCCGCATTTGATTTTGCCGCCGCAGATCCGCCACGTAAGATCACTGCATTTCCACTTTTCACACCCAATCCTGCTGCGTCAACCGTCACATTGGGCCTGGCCTCATAGATCATGCCAACAACGCCCAAAGGAACCGACACTTGGCGAAGTTGTAAACCATTTTCAAGGGTTGACCCGCGAAGAACCTCACCAACCGGGTCTGGCAGTGAAGCCAAGTCACGTAAAGCATCTGCGATTTTGCCAATGCGTTTCGAATCCAGGGTCAACCGGTCAATCAAACCATCGGTTAGCCCATTTTCTTGTCCTTTACGAACATCAATTTCGTTTGCAGCAATGATTTTGTCTTGGTCAGCAAGTAGCGCATCCGCCATTGCATGTAGGGCCGCATCCTTTTTTCCCCGAGGCGTAATGGCAAGCACCCTTGCTGCTACGCGGGATTTGTCAGCAATCTCATTAATCTTGGCTTCCATGAATCAATCCTATATATAGAGGTATGGCCTAGAACCTAGTCCAACCGCCGATGTCTTGCCATTACGACAAGCTCATCTCTATGAACAACTTCGTGTGCGTATCTGTGTCCCAAGCGCCGGCTTATTTCATCCATTGAAAGTCCTTGAACATCAGGCAGCCTAGTGGCCGAAAAACCAGCCAACCCCCTAGCTATTGGCAGGCCATCTTTGGACGTTATCTCTACGGCATCTCCGGTTTTGAACTGGCCTTCAACGCCAATGACCCCTGCAGGAAGAAGAGATGCATCCCGTTTTGCCACTGCATCCACAGCCCCGTCATCAATGACTATGCGGCCTTTGATTTTTGCGGCGTAGGCAAGCCAGAGTTGTCTACGTGGCAGCCGCTTTCCAGTTGCGTAAAACCAGGTTCCAACTGTTTCACCTTGGACCGCTTGTTTCGCATAGTTCGCGCTGGTGAGCATCACTGGGATACCTGAGGAAGTTGCAATCGCTGCGGCCTGAACTTTTGTGACCATTCCCCCAGTTCCAACAGAAGAACCACGGGCGCGAACATCTAGGTTCTCTACATCAGAGAACTGGCGGACCTCATCAATCTTCTTGGCACCTGGCAGTTTTGGTGGCTGGGTGTAAAGAGCGTCAACGTCTGTTAGAAGAACTAATGCGTCTGCATGGACTAGGTGCGCTACAAGAGCAGCTAAACGATCATTGTCTCCAAACCGTATTTCATCTGTAGCAACAGTGTCGTTCTCATTAATAATAGGTACAACGCCAAGGCTTAGTAGTTTTTCTAAAGCGCGCTGCGCATTTCGGTAGTTACCGCGCCTAAGAACATCTTCAGCGGTGAGTAGAACTTGGCCGACTTTTAGTCCGTATCCGGCAAATGAGCGGGTGTATTCTGCGACCAAAAGTCCCTGCCCAACTGAAGCAGCTGCCTGGGCTGTGGCAAGGTCTTTTGGTTTGGTTGATAGCCCAAGCGGCCCCATTGCTGCAGCCTGCGCACCACTTGAAACGAACACGATTTCTGTGCCCCCAAGGCGTTTTTCTGCCAGAACGGCAACCAAATCTTGAAGTTTTTGGGGATCAAGGTGTCCATCTGGCGTTGTGAGAGATGACGAACCAACTTTTACGACTATCCGCGCGGTATCTGCTATTTCTTCGCGCGTCATCAAGGGCATTTCCACGGGGTAAGCCTAGCGGGCTTGTCCTCAATCAAGCTTGGTATCACCGGTAGCTGAGAGCGGCGGCCCGCCTTAACTCTGCAAACGCGTGCCGTGCCAGGACAGTCCATATTTCGCACTATGCGGCAACTTCATTTTGGAAAGAGGCAATACCCGGGGCTAAAATGACCTTGGTCCTGCCAATGCTGAAGGCCAAGAAAATAGGAGTGCACTTGCTAGAACCTCGAAGTATAGGCGAAACCGCCATTCGCCGTAGTAAAGCTGCATTCTCGGTCGTTATCCAACCCAATAACCTGGACGTGAAACGTGTCTGAAAAACCCAAATACCCGGGGACCCCGGAAGTCATTAACGGAAATGGTGCTGTCACTCATGTGATGAAGCATGTCTGCGGAGGCGTGATTGGGTATCCAATCACTCCGTCAACTGAGATCTCAGAGACGTTCGAGGCCGCCCGTGCGGAAGGGCAACTGAACGTTTGGGGCAAACACCCCTTCTTTGTGGAAACCGAAGGTGAACATTCTGCGCAGTCGGGTGCGCTTGGCGCTGCCCTTACTGGTGGAAACTATGTGTCAAATGCGTCAAGTTCGCAAGGAATCTTGTATGCGCTTGAGTCTCACTATGTAACGGTTGGGAAGAAAATAGGTGGCTTTGTCCTTCAGGTGGCTGCGCGTGTGGTCTCAAAGCATTCACTCAATGTTATGGCAGGCCATGATGACATTTATGCGTTGTTGCCATCGGGGTACACTGTGCTGTTTGGCTCAGATCCGCAAGAGGCAGCTGACCTGGCTGCGATTTCTTATCGCACTGCTGCCTTGTCGCTCATTCCAGTTGCTAACACATTTGATGGATTCGCAACGTCGCATGTAATGAGCGAAGTGATGATGCCTGAACCTGAGTTACTCAAGGAATATTTGGGTGACCCATCTGGCCGGATTGATTGTCCAACGGTTGCCCAAGAGATGTTGTTTGGTGCAAAGGGACGCATTTTCCAGCTGGGTCAGTATCTGAGCCGTCACCGTGATGACTTTATGCCGGCAGACTATAAGGCTATCCGCGCTCATTTGGATTCCATGACGGAAAAGGTGGAGGCAGATGATGCAGGTGATTTGATTGAGGAGACACTTCGGTGGGTTCCTGAAGACTTACACGGTCAGTGGAAGCGGGCTTGGCTTGGTGCGTGGCGGAAGGGCACTAGGCAGGTTGTTCCAGCCCTTGTTGATCCGAATAACCCAGGCGTGACTGGGGCGGTTCAAAACCAGCCAGATTTCCAGGCAGGCGCAGTTGATCATCGCACCCACTTCGCTTCAGCAGTCCCCTCTCTTGTTCGTCAGGCAATGAGTGAATATGCCGACCTGACAGGACGGGAATATAAGCCGGTCATGGCTTACAACTGCGAGGACGCAGATGTAATTATGGTGGGCCTTGGTTCTATCACTGATGATGTTAGGGCGGTCATTGATTATGAGCGTTCGCGGGGAATAAAGGCAGGGGTAGTTTCAATCAAACTGTTGCAGCCTTTCCCTGAAGCTGAGTTTGTGGATGCCATCCGAAATGCGAAGCAAGTGATGGTTCTTGAGCGCAGCGAAGACACGGCGCTCACGCGTTTTGCAACTCAAGCACTTTTCAGGGCTGCATCGAATGCTGATAGGCCAGATTCATTCCCTGGCATTCCAGCTCTTTCAAAGATCCCTGCATTGACGACTGCCATTTTTGGTTTGGGCGGACATGATGTGCAGCCGCGTCACTTAATTGCGGCTTTTGATGCAATGGATAAGGGTGGTTTGCCACCTGTCATTTATCTTGGTTCGCAGTTCTTCTCTGCTAACCCTTCGCCGCGAATGGCTGCGTTGCAAGAGAGGCTGCGGGCGGCGTATCCAGAGACTGAGTTTATGGCTCTTGAAACTGGCGAGAACCCGCAATTGTTGCCTGAGGGTTCATTGCGCATCAGGTTCCATTCAGTTGGTGGGTATGGAACGGTTGCCACCGGTAAGTTGCTTACGGATATTCTTGCTGGCGTTTTGAACATGCATTCAAAGTCGGCACCGAAATATGGTTCTGAAAAATCTGGGGCTGCAACAAACTTCTACATTACGTTATCGCCAGAGAAGGTTCTGCTCACTAACAATGAGCTTGAGGATGTCGATATAGTTGTTGCGCCAGATCATAAAGTCTTTGAGCATTCCAATCCTCTTGTTGGTTTGGCCGAGGGCGGGTCTTTGATAATGCAAAGTGACAAGCCTGCCCTTGAGGTTTGGGCTGCACTTCCACTTCATGCGCGGAAAACTATTCGGGAAAAGAATATTCGTTTCTTTGTTATTGACGCATTTGAGGTTGCTAAGAAACATGCGCCAACCCCTGAACTTGAGACGCGAATGATGGGTATTGCCTTTATTGGCGCAGTCATTGGCAATGTTGATCAGATCAGTGCGGGCGCTTCTATGGATGACATAGTCGCGAAGGTACGTGAGCAGATTACTGCGAAGTTTGGCAGAAAAGGCGAAGCTGTTGTTGAGGGCAATATGGCGGTTATTCGTGATGGCGTTAATGCAACGCAGCGCGTTGACTACACAGCTTCGGAGTTCCTTGGCGTTGAAGATCAGGTAAAGGGTAATCGGATTCGAACTGGTGAGTTGTCTGCGGGAATGTGCCCGTCTGCTTCTGCCGAGGCCGCAACGGCTCTTTTTGATCCTACGTACTATGAGGATTTGGCAGCCAGGCCATTTAGGGAGGGCACTATTTCGGAAGCCCCGGTGCTTCCAGGAGCCGGTTTCTTTATGCCACCTGCCACGGGGCTAACAAAAGATAAGGGTATTTTCCGCCGGACTGTTCCACTTTTTGATTCGGACGCGTGTACGGGTTGTTTGGAATGCGCGTTAGCGTGTCCAGATGCCGCAATTCCGAATCAGGTTCATGAGATTCATGACTTGCTTTTTGAGGGGGTGTCCACCGCGGGCATTCCTGAAAATGGTAGGCGGGTAATAGAGGAAAAGGTATACGCTTGGGCGGATCGAATCCGTCAGTTGTACCGCGATGACTCGTCTGCGCGCAGCTTTGCTGATGTGGCACGTGAAGCGGCTGGCGATTTTATGGATGAGCGTGCTTTTGTTCGTAATCTGGATAGTATTTGTGAGCAGCTTGCGTTGTTCCCTGTTGCGCGGACTCGCCCATTTTTTGATGCGATGGAGAAGGAACGTCCTGGGTCGGGCGGTTTGTTCTCGGCGGTTGTTGATCCTTGGAAGTGCACTGGTTGTATGCAGTGTGTTGAGGTTTGTGGTCCAGCGACTCTTATTGAGAACGATCAGACGGATGTTCTTGCGGAACTTCTTGAGGACCGTTTTGAGCGCATGAGTGCTTTGCCAAATACTCCAAAGCGTTTTACTGCTGATGCAATCAAGCCTGATGGCGACATTAAACGAATGATGCTTGATCACCCGACTTACTATGCGATGACGGGTGGGCATGGTGCTTGCCGTGGTTGTGGTGAGGTTACAGCTACCCGGTTGACTACGTCTTTGGCTCACGCCCTTGGGGATCAGCAACGCCGTGAGTATTTGAAGGAGCTTGACGAGGTCATTGCGGGGTTGTCGGAGCGCTTAGAGAACTTGGATTCGGCAGATTCGCAGCGGCGGTCGTTGATCACTGACACGATTGCGACCCTTGAGTCTCAGCTTTATTTGGAAGAGTCTGGTCCAACTGGAAATGGCCCAGCGCCTGTTGTTTTCGCGAACTCAACGGGTTGTTCTTCTGTTTATTCTTCGACTATGCCTTTTGGTCCGTTCCATGATCCGTGGGTTAACTCTTTGTTCCAGGATGCCCAGCCTTTGGCTGTTGGTTTGTTTGAGGGCCTTGCTTCGAAAGCGCTGCCAGCAATTAAGGCCATGAGAATAGCTAAAGCTGAGTTGGCTGGTGAAGAGATTGATCTAAAGGCGTTGGATACTCTGGGGTGGCGGGATCTGACAAGTGAGGAACTGTCGATTTTGCCGCAGATCTTTACGGTCTCTGGTGATGGCGCTGCTTTCGATATTGGTTTTGGTGCCATGTCAAGGGTACTTACGGGTGGCACCCCGATTAAGGCAATGGTTCTTGATACCGGTGCTTATTCAAACACTGGTGGTCAGGCCTCGACAGCCTCATATATTGGGCAGGACGCCGATCTTGCCCGGTTTGGTAAAGCTCACGCCGGTAAACGTGAGTCCCGTAAGGAGCTCAGTCTTCTTGCTTCATTCCATCCGAATGTTTTTGCGGCTTCAACTTCAACGGCTTTGAATGCGCATTATTTGGATACTGCGATGCGAATGCTGCATTTTGATAGTGGAACGTCCCTTATGCATGTTTACACGCCTTGTGGAACTGAAAATGGGTTTGCGGAAAACTTGTCTAATGCACGTTCACGCCTTGCAGTTGAGTCGCGGATGAGCCCAGTGTTTGTCCATGATCCAAGTGCGGGTGAGTCGATTTTCGAGCGGTTCAGTTTGGACGGGAATCCTGATGTGACAAAGACGTGGTCGACATCGACTATTAGTTATGTTGACGAAAATGGTGTTGCCGCGCTCATGGATATTGAAGTTACTCCTGCTGATTTTGCGAGGGGTGAGATTAGGTGGGCTAAGCATTTCAAGAGGCTTAAAGGTGACATTGAAAATGCGATGCCGGTTTCTGAGTATGTTGAGTTGGATGAAGAGTCCCGCGTTGGCGTGATTCCATTTGTTTGGGCTACAGATAAGGACAAGCATCTGATTCAGATTTCTTGTTCAACGCAGATTGTCGCTTTAGTTGAAGATCGGCGTCATCATTGGAAGACCCTGCAGTATCTGGCAGGTCAACGTGAAGCTGAACTTGCTGTTGCGCATAAGGCTGAGCTTGCTGCGGTTGTGGCCCAGTATGAAGAGGCTGTGAATGCCAGGGAGTCCTCAATTGATCAGATTGCGGCAACCATGGTTGAACTGGCAACTTCGTCGGCACCTCCGGCTGGACCTGCACTCTCATTTGGTGCCGGTTTAGGTGCAGGTTCAAGCGCTGAAGCGGCACCTGCTGCGGCTGCACCCGCTCCCGCAGGGCAAGGCCCAATCTTCCAAGACGAAGGTGATTTACCGCTTTGTAATGACTGTGGCACATGCTACCAAGAGCTACCTCAGTTGTTTGAAAAGGCAACTATTTTGGTTGATGGTGAGCCTCAAGTAGTCGGACGGTTGATTGCGAATGCTCTTGAGACTGTCGAAATAACCGATGAAATGACGAAGCGCATGTCACGGGTGAAAGCAAATTGTGATGCGGAGATCTTGGTATGAGTACTGATGTGGCTCCTGAGGAAAAGGTGCAGACTCGCCATGAGGATGTGCTTAGGTGGACCCGGGCACGCGGTGCGCTGGATTCAAGTATTTCTGAGGTTGAGGATCTAAATGCCACCCCCGGTGTGGTGTCCTTCAAACAGCAGATGTCTTTGCTTGAACGCAGGCTTGTTCAAGACCCGGCGGTATTTCGTGACATGTTCATCTCTGATGGCATGTCAGCGATTGCTGCCGAGTTTCGCCAGGGGGAATTGTCGGCTGACTTTACGCGCACTCTTTGGGACATTCTGCTTCGTGATGATGATTCCTCCACTGTCCTTATGCGGTTTATCTGGAATCTGCCTGTGGGTAAGAAGCGTGCATTCATTCGCGCTATTGGTACTCATTTGATAGATAAGTATCCGATGTTTGAGGGCCTTGCGAAAGATTGGCCTGCTAACAATGCTATTGCGCCTTTCGTTAGGGACGCTGATGAACGCGCGAATGACTTTGAGCTTGTCAGCACCGGTTACCTTGGGTATATGGATGTTGGCTATAGCTTGCGGGATGTTGAGTTGTTCGTCTGGCTTGAGGCAATCCGTGATAAGCAGTGCGCTGAGCGTCCGTGTGAGCTGGGTAAGTTTCTTGAAGAGGCCACGGCACCTATTGGGGGCTGCCCTGTCAAGATTCGTATTCCCGACATGTTTAATCTCATTGGGCAGGGTCGTTGGCGTGAGGCTTTAGAGCTTCTTGAAAGTTGCAATCCGCTTCCAGATGTTACTGGCCGTGTTTGCCCTCAAGAACTTCAGTGTCAGGGTGTTTGTTTGCATAAGCATCCGATGTCTATTGGTCAGCTTGAGTGGTTTTTGCCGCAGTGGGATAAGAGGAAGAATCCTGGCGAGGCCTTGGCAAGGTATTCTGGACGGCCTGATCCGTGGCAAACGGGTTTGAAGCCGCCTGTTGCCATTGTGGGTTCTGGTCCATCTGGGTTGATTGCTGCGTTCCTTTTAGCTGCTGAGGGTTTCCCGGTTACTGTTTTTGAAGCTTTCCATGAACTTGGTGGCGTTTTGCGCTATGGCATTCCAGAGTTCAGGTTGCCTAACTCATTGATTGATGATGTTGTGGCTAAGATTCGGGCATTGGGTGGCCGTTTTGTGACCAACTTTGTGGTTGGGAAGACAGCAACTTTGGAGGAGCTAACGGAAGCAGGTTTTTGGAAAACTTTTGTTGGTTCTGGTGCAGGTTTGCCGCGGTTCATGAATGTTCCTGGTGAGCATCTTCTTGGGGTGATGTCTGCTAATGAGTTTTTGACGCGAGTGAATCTGATGCAGGCGGCTAAGGAAGATCGTGAGACTCCTTTACCTGAGGTTCGCGGTAAGAATGTTTTGGTCATTGGCGGGGGAAACACGGCGATGGATGCAGCCCGCACTGCTCGAAGGCTTGGTGGCAATGTCACTATTGTCTATAGGCGGACAAAGGCTGAAATGCCAGCGCGCGTTGAAGAGCTTGAACATGCCCTTGAAGAGGGCATTGATGTTGCTGAGCTGCGCTCCCCTAGTGAGTTTAATGGGGATGAGACCGGGTTCGTGAAGTCAGCTACGGTTGATTTGATGGGGCTTGGGGAACCTGATGCTTCGGGACGCCGCAGGCCTGTGAAAACTGGTGAGTCGGTGACCATGGATGCAGACCTGGTTATTATGGCTCTTGGAAATAATGCAAATCCGCTGATTAAAGATTCTGAACCTAGGCTTAAGGTCTCTAAATGGGGAACTATTGAGCTTGAGGGTGCAGAAACCCAGGAGACTTCTTTATCTGGCGTTTACACTGGTGGCGATGCTGCGCGGGGTGGTTCTACTGCCATCATGGCT
>DAIOFF010000036.1:0-16774 GCA_036745855.1 Scrofimicrobium sp.
TATTTTGGCCCTTGCGGGAGAAGGAGGCCTAAATATGAATGATTATCGAGTGCAATTTGCACAGGCGTGGGAAGGCGAGAGCAACAACTAATACTTCCCGCGTTCGGGACGTGGAAGCAGTTTGGGGGCACCGCCGACAGGCGATGCCCCCAAAAAATTCAAGAACCTAAATGCTTGGTGTTACTCCTTTAGAAAGCAATACGTTTCCATAGGTGCGAACTTCTGTGGTGCGAATGATGAAGTTGGCTTTCGCGGCCTCGTCATAATACGCATAGCGTTCAACGGAGCGAACGCGGTCAGAAGGAACGTCACCAAGGGCAGCGATAATCTCCTGCTGACACTCAGTTAGTGGGCCCGCAGAGTCCATGAGCGTAGCTGCATTGACATCATCTAGCTCCAAAACTGAGCAAACAGCTTGCACTGCCCGCGGCGCATCCACAGCCACATCAATGACCGCGCCAGAAATTCGATAGGCAGGAAAATGAGCATCTACCACTGCAACCGTGTCTGAATGTCCCATTTGATCAAGAAGCCTTAGAAGATCTCCATGCAAGACGGGGTCAATTCCCTTCAGCATTAATCCTCCGGAATCTCTACATCACCGCAAATGGCAACTTCAAGCCCCATTTCAGCAAATGTTGCTGCTTTGGCAGCCATTGCGCGGGCCGCCGTTTCGGGATCCGGAGCGTAAACAACCTGAACGTGATTTGCCTTGTGGCGACCCATGAACTGGTCCCTTGAGATTCCGGGCAAAACAGCGTGCATTATTGGCCACTGCTCATCGGTGGCTTCCCAGCGCCGCTGTGTTTCTTCGGCAGGTAGTTCTACGGCTTTTCCGACACCCAAGTCTGCTTTGAGGACCCCGTCCTCAATAAACACGCGTGACCACACAATGTCGCCGGGCTTTGAAACTCCGCGAAGAGTTCCACCACCTGCGGGGAAATACATTGGGTTCTGACGCCATGAATCAGCGCTCTTGTATCCGTCTGCGAAATGGCTGGCCGGAACGGCACCGGAGATCTCGTAAACCCAGACGAACTCCCCATCAAAGTCGTCACCCCAGCGGACATCGTGCAACGTTGTTGCTGGGTCAAGGCCCATCGCGTTCCACACGCGGTTAGTGATAAGTGCGTCAACCGCCACGCCCTCGTCAACCTCATTGAAATGCGGAAGAGCCTTATTTTCGTAGAGGATGCGGGAGCCATCGCGGCTCTTTACAGGCGGGCGTGAAACATTGTTGAGCAGACCTTCTACCAGATCCGATGCCGGCACCAGGTCCTTCAAGCCTTGCTGATATTGGATACCGACCGCGTCTGCACCGAAATCATCAGCAATACGAAGGGCAGCAATATACATCTTGCACTGCATGAGGATTTGTGCGTCTGTGAGTTCAGTTGCCTCATCGGTTCCCGTGCGGAATACCAGGCCAGCATCGTCCAGCCAGTCACGTACTTCCTGAGCTTCTGCATCGCTTGTCCGCATCATTTCGGCATACAGGGCTGACTGCGATAAACGTTCCTTGAATATGCCAGTTGGATTAAGCAACTCATCATCAATGATGGCGTTATACATGCCCATGCAACCTTCGTCAAACACTGCAACGATTGCCTTGTCTTCGCGAAGTTGCGCAGCGATCGCAGCGCCTAGTGCGGCCTCATCGGCTGGCAAGTTTTCAGGCAGTGGATGAACGTGGGAAGTGTCATGCTTTATGTGTCCGGTCTCCAACCACTCTTTGATGCGGTCACGGGCCCACTTGTCGGTGAAATCAACAGACCAAATGGTGGAGTACGGTTTCTGTGCTTTGGTGAGGCCGCCGTTGAGATTCAACATGCCGACCAGGCCGGGGGCTGTCCCTGAGAAGTTAGCGGCCGTCAAGATTGGGCCATTATGTGTGCGAAGTCCTGGTAGTACGTGGTGGCTGTACTGCCAAACGGCTTCCGCGACAACTAGTGGAGCTTCCGGGGGAATGTTCTTGAAAACGTCTATTCCCATGGCCTGGCTGGAAATAAAACCGTGGCCTTTTGCTTCGTCAACGGGGTGGGCGCGTTCAACGGTCCACCCAGCTTCTGCAAACGCATCCGCCAAATTGGCTTCAAGTTCAGCTTGAACTGCCCATCCACTTATATTGGCTGGTTCGCGCAGGTCACCGCTGGCAACCAAATAGACGGTTTTTTCTTTGGCCTTTGGTCGAGGCGCTGCAGCAGGAAGCGTGTATTTGTTACCCATGGAGCTGACTCCTTCGTCTAAATTTGTACGTAACCAGTCTTACAGAAAACGATTTCTCAAGTCAAGCCCAAACGGCACTAAACTGTATGGCAAACTTGGGAAAGAATTTGAGGAGGAGTCATGGTCACGATCCACGATGTGGCTCGTGAGGCAGGCGTGTCTCCGGCGACGGTTTCAAGGGCATTCAATAAGAATCAGTCTGTGGGTCCAGAGTATGTGCGGCGGGTGAAAGAGGCTGCTGATCGGCTGGGTTATCGGCCAAACTTGGTTGCACGCAACCTTAGAACCAGTACGTCAGATGTTTTGACGGTGATTGTGCCGGACATTGACAACAACTTTCATACTGCAGTTGCACGCGGGGCTGAAGACGTGGCTCAAGAGGCAGGTTATTCTGTTCTGCTTGGAAACTCAGATGAAGATCCTCAAAAAGAGAAACGCTACATTGAGGCTTCTGAGCTTCACCGTGTTGCTGGAGTTTTACTTTGTCCGCATACGCGGGATGTTGATATTAGTGCTCTTACTGCACACGGCGTACCTGTGGTGGCAATAGACCGTGAGATTCGGGCAGACGTAGACACGGTGATGGCGTCAAACTCCGTTGGTGCTTATGAGGCGACGATGCATTTGCATTCTGAGGGGTGGAAACGGCCAGCATGCATTTCAGGTCCTTTTGAGCTTGAGACTCACATGAAACGCGTTGATGGTTACACGTCCGCGATGCTTGAGTTAGGGCTGGAACCTGCCATTTCTAGTGGTCATTATGATCCAGAGGGTGGGTACCAGGCCGCTTCGTCTTTGATGGAGCGCGATGTTCCGCCAGACTCATTCTTCGTTGTGAATGAAAGAGTTTGTATTGGGGTTTTACGGATGTTGCGCGAACGCGGGTTGATTATGTCCCGCGATGTCGGGGTGATTACGTTTGATGACACACCATGGGCTCCGCTTATTACCCCACCCATGTCTGTCGTGGAACAGCCTGCATATGAAATAGGAGCGCAAGCGGCCCGAATGTTAATCGAAAGGTTGCAGGGTGGGGCGAATATTCCATCGCGAAAAGTCGAGCTCGCGACACGTTTGGTGGTTCGTGAGAGTTCGCGCGGCCCATTGTCTCACTCTGGTAACAGTTCGTAGCTAGAACATTTTTGCACTTGACAGCACTTCCATTTGAAGTTATCTTTCGAGAAATCGTTTTCTTTATTTGAACTACGGTGAAGAGAAGACTCAAAGAGGAGCTGCGGATGTCGACAGACACGAAAAGTAAGGTCCCTGAGGGGGTGGGCTCAACCCTTCTGACTATTCGAAATGCAACCAAGAAGTTCCCAGGCGTGCTGGCTCTTGACCATGTGAATCTTGACTTGAATCATGGCGAGGTTCTTGCGCTGGTGGGTGAGAATGGTGCCGGGAAGTCAACGCTGATGAAACTGTTATCAGGGATTTATCGCCCTGATGAGGGGTCATTTGAAATGAATGGTGAGGATTTCAAGCCAGAGAACCCAAAACACGCTCAGGAACTTGGTATCAGTATCATTCATCAGGAGTTCAACTTGATGCCTGATCTGACAATTGCCGAAAACATTTTCCTTGGCCGTGAGTTCCAAAACAAGGGGATTTTGGCGAAACAGAGACAAAACCGTGATGCCCAAGAGTTGCTTGACCGGTTATCCCTGCCACTTCGGGCTAGGGATAAAGTTGAGACTTTGTCGGTGGCTCAACAGCAGATGGTTGAAATCGCTAAGGCTCTCTCATTCGATTCGAAGATTTTGATCATGGACGAACCTACGGCAGCTTTGAATGAGGCCGAGGTTGACACCCTTTTTGACATGATTCGCGGTTTTGTGTCGTCAGAAACTGGCGTGGTGTTCATTTCGCATAGGATGCAAGAGATTCCACAGATTGCAGATCGTATTGCTGTACTGCGTGATGGAGCTAATGCTGGTGAATTGGATACGGCAACGTGTACGGAACAGGACGTGATTTCGCGGATGGTTGGACGCGAAATTGACACTTCTGTGGTGCAGGTGGCTCGGAAACCTGGGGATACAGTTTTGGAAGTTCAAGGGCTGTCAAATACGTTCTTGAAAGATATTTCTTTCGAAGCCAGGGCGGGGGAAATACTAGGTTTCGCTGGTCTTATGGGCGCAGGGAGAACTGAGATTGCTCGTGCAATTATTGGCGCAGATCCTGTAAAGAGCGGAACAATAAAACTTCATGGGAAGGTGATTCGGCCCAGTAGTGTTGCCCAATCGGCATCGATGGGGATTGGTTATTTGTCGGAGGACCGAAAGCAGTTAGGTATCCTCACGCAGCGTAATGTTCGGGAAAATATTGCGCTTCCGTCCCTTTCTGATTTTGTGCGCGGCGTGGTGGTGTCGAAGAAGAAGATTGAAGCTGCCGCTCAAAAGTACATTGAGCAGCTTCGTATAAAGACACCATCTTCGACTCAAGAGGTTGGCAATCTTTCGGGTGGGAATCAGCAGAAAGTAGCCATAGCTAAGTGGCTGCTAAAGGACTGTGATGTGTTGTTTTTTGATGAACCGACACGCGGGATTGATGTTGGGGCCAAAGAAGAGATTTATGCGCTTTTGGATAATTTGGCTTCGCAAGGGAAAACAATAATCGTGATTTCTTCGGATTTGCCTGAGGTACTCAGGGTGTCGGACCGAATAGCGGTAATGAATGACGGGCATTTGACGGGGTTGCTTTCGAAGGACGAGGCGACACAAGAAAAGATCATGGAATATGCGACGAAGATGAACGAAAGTGCGGTGGCATGATGGCTGCAGAAGTATCAGTGAAAGTTGAAAAGCAGGGCGTTCAAGACAGCAAGAAGAGCTTGTGGAAGGGGTCGGTGCAGCAGTTGTTGGCGGCCATCAGTTTGGTTGTCATCATCGTCGTCTTTTCATTTCTGAGCCCTAGCTTCTTGACCATGAACAATGTCGGAACCATTTTGACAATGGCGACGACTACGGGAATCTTGGCTCTTGGCGTCACGTTCATCATCATTACTGGTGGCATTGATTTGTCTCTTGGTACAGGGATGATCTTTTGTGGAATCATGGCGGGCGTATTTATCACTTACTGGGGTTTACCGGTGTGGCTAGGGGTCATTTTGACTGTTGCTTTTGGGGGGCTGATCGGGTTTATCAATGGGTTTAATGTCGCAGTCCTCAATATTCCGCCGTTTATCGCGACACTAGGAATGATGATGATAACGCAAGGGTTGGCGTTAGTCGTTTCTGGAACAAAACCGATTTATTTTAACGACACCCCTAGTTTCTCTCAGATCATGAACCTGGCGGTCATCCCTGACACTCGGTTCACAATGGGAATCTTGATCTTTATCGTGATGATAGTTGTCGCATGGTTTCTTCTAAGTCAGACCGTGTTTGGAAGATATGATTTTGCGATTGGTTCGAATGAAAAGGCTACTGCTCTTTCCGGCGTGAATGTAACAAAATGGAAGATTGCCATTTATACGGTTTGCGGTGTCTTCATTGGAGTCGCTGGAGTCTTGGCGGCATCGCGGATGGGAAATGCGCAACCAACTGGTGGGTCAGGTTTAGAATTGGAAGCGATTGCCGCTGTCGTTATTGGTGGAACGTCTTTGGCAGGTGGAAAAGGATCAATCTCTGGTACCGTCATTGGCGCGCTTATCATGGCCTCGTTAACTAATGGATTACGGATTATTTCGGTCCCTCAAGAATGGCAAACTGTCGCAATCGGAATCATCATTTTGGTTGCTGTCTATATCGATATGCTGCGTCGAAAGAGCAGCTAATTCACAAGCATCCGCTTATCTTTTGATGGGTGGAAAAACAAATGAAGGAGAACCAATGAAGAAGTCAAGACTGGCAGTCCTGACTGCTGGCATGGCGGTTGCCGCGTTAGCTTTGGCGGGTTGTTCGGGTGGTAATGATGACAGCCCTTCGTCGGGCGGTGATGCCACGCCCGCCTCTGGCGAATCATCGGCACCTGCCATTGATGGAGAGAAGCCATACATAGCACTAGTGTCGAAAGGTTTCCAACATCAGTTCTGGCAGGCTGTGAAACAGGGTGCTGATGAGGCGGCTGAAGAGTTCAACGTGACAGTCACGTTTGAAGGTCCCGATGATGAGACTAAAGTTCAGCAGCAAGTCGATATGCTCCAGACTGCTTTGGATAAGCATCCTGCGGCGATCGGTTTTGCGGCGCTTGATTCGCAAGCGGCTGCACCTCAACTTGATCAGACAGTAACTGACGGCATCCCAGTGATTGCTTTTGATTCTGGCGTTGAGTCAGATATTCCACTTACAACGGCGGCAACTGACAATATGGCTGCCGCAGCTGAAGCAGCAAAACAGATGGCTGAAGCGATTGGACATAAGGGCAAGGTTGGCATGGTTGTTCATGACCAAACTTCGGTCACTGGTCAGGAACGTCGCGATGGGTTCTTGGAATACATGAAGGCGAATGAACCCGACATTACAGTGCTTGAACCACAGTATGGTGATGGTGACCAGGCGAAATCTGCAGATATAACTAAGACCATTATTTCGGCTAATCCTGATCTAGCTGGGATTTATGGTTCGAATGAGGGGTCTGCAATCGGGGTTGTGCAGGGTGTCAAGGAAGCTGGTCTGCCGGATGGTTCACTGGTCCTTGTCGGTTTTGATTCGGGTAAGGCACAGATTGATGCTATTAAGTCGGGTCTGATGCTTGGCGCTGTCACACAAAATCCAGTTGGTATGGGATATGAGACAGTGAAAGCTGCTGTTGAAGCCATCAATGGGGAAGAACTGCCAGCAACGATTGATACCGGTTTTATGTGGTACACGAAAGACAATATTGATGATCCTGAGATTCAGGCTGTGATCTACGAGTGAACGGTTTACTCTGACACTCTTTCTAAGTGGGGCCCTGCGGAAGCAGAGGCCCCACTTTTTGCCTATATGACCAAAGTCTGGGGAATGGTAAGGATATTGCCCATTTATATTATGTTGTTTCCATAACAGTCAAACAATTTATGTATTGCGTTTATATTATGAGAATTCAAAAGTTTTAGAATTGGAATGTGTTTGGAAACGAAATTAGGTCCCATTTTCATCGCTGTTGACCTGGAACAACACTGCCCCGTATTATTGAGGATATTCGTGGTAATAGAAGAAACTGCTTGTTGCAAGTTCCATTACTAAATGGATATGATGGTGCTGTCAGGTTCGTCTTTTGGCAGAAGACGGTACTTGGAAGTTGGCAGAAATATTGAAGACATTGGTGCAATTCTTCTTTGGCTTCAATAACGTGTTCGCTGACGGCACCGCAGGTCGGCGACGAACACGTTGGGATGCGGATTGAGGAAGTGTATTTATGGACGCTAGGACTATAAAGGAACGAAACGTGAGCGGTTAGTGGTGTCGTTGCCCCTAAGAAATGTGGGTAATTCATTCGTAAATAGGGGCAACGTAGAAAACCCGATTTCGGGTCAAAGACTTGGGCTTCCGTCCAACGCTAACGCCTTTCTCCGGGCGGACGGAATGTCCATGGGCGGCAGTTTGGGAGATTTAGTCGCCGTATGGCCGTCGTGCAGGGGATCTCTTCACCTTGTTCGACGGCCTTCATCATTGTTGCATCAAATACCCCGGTTTGCAGTTCGTTGTCATGCGCGCCACGTAATTGTGTCATTAAACAGATGTGAACAAAAAAGTGGACACAGTATGAGATCTCAAAAGTTAGGCGCACCAAAACGCAGTGGTGCAAGCTCAGATACCAAACGACGTGATCTTAACCTAGGGGACTCCAAACTCCGCATCGTTCAGATCTAAAGGCGTAGTCGTCAGCTTTAATAGTGACCGTGGCAACGTCCTCGCCAAACTCAAGTCCGTTGGTGATGATGCCTTCTAGTTCCCCTGAGTCATCTGAGAGTCGCTCCCAGTAACAAAGGATGTCGGTGCCATCACTGCGGTACGTGCCAGGAGCAATATCTTTCCCAACTAAATAAAAGCCGTCTGAAAAGCTCTTTTGTGACCCCGAAGGCTTTGCTGGAGTATCCTTCTCATTTTCTTCTAGGGCATCAGTGGCGTCTTTGAGTTCCTTTTTTGTTTTCTCCAAGGCCGACTTAGTTTCTTCCAAGTCAGTGGTTGCAGTGTCTAAGTCATCCTCAAGTCCACTGACCTGGTCTTTGAGCTTCTTGTTGTCGTCAGCCGAAATCTTAAGGTCGTCTGCTTGTTTTTTATTAGTGCCTTCTAGAGTTTGAACATCGGCTTCAAGCGCAGTAATTGTCCGTTGGTTCAAGATATTTACTGTTAAACCTGTCGCCACCCCTCCGAACAAAAAGGCAAGCGTTCCGGCAACAACTGGCGCAACCCATTTCCGGCTTTTCTTTGGCTGCTGGGGGGTTGGCATGGGATACATCGGATCCTGATAGCCATACTGTGTGCCCCCAGATGGCACCTGTGGCATGGGAGGGATCTGTCCGAACGACTGCTGTTCTTGAAATGGCATTTGTGAACCTGCAAAGGCTTGTGGCAAAACTTGGGTGTCTGAGGTGGGGGGAATAGAAGCTGGTACTCCCAAAGCGGGGTCAGCGGGAATCGCCGCGTTGAGCGATTCAGGTCCAAAAATCCGTGCTTCTTCTGATAGCTGCGTAGGCAATACTTCAGTTTCATTTGGCATTGGAAGATCAAAAGTTTCGGTTTCGACCACTTCGTCAGCGACCGCCGTTGAATCATCTATGTCATTTCCCGGAGCTACATCCGGTTTGTACTCTTGTGGACTATCTGGCATTTCGCCGCTCTCATCAGGGGCCATAGGCTGATTATACAACTGACCAAGTTGTAAGTGGTTCGTAATTTAGTGTGATGCAAGAGTCACTGGGTGGCGGATTATTGTCCGCAGATTTTCAGGTTTGGCCCGTCTGGGATCGCTGAGATAGATCTCGTGATGATGCCGGTTGTCCCCAAAATCCACCCGGTAGCCTTGCTCCTGCGCATAACTATCAAGTTTACTGACAGTTGCAGGTTCGTCATCATAAGGTCCTTTGTGAAGGACCTGGGCAACCAAGGCCTCGTCATAATCAAACAAAAACGCATTTTCTGTTTTAGCTTCCGGATGTTTTGTGGCGAAACTGTTCGCTGCATACGAAAATGATTCCGCGGTTACGAACTCAGGCAAACGAATCATTGATATCCACTGAAAATCATGTTTCCGAGAATAATCCATGCCATATCCGCCTTTGCCGTCTTCCATCCACCACAAACCTTCTAAAGGTGGCACCACGTACTCTTTGTACCCCTCAATATGATCCGCTGGATTTTTGGAGCGGTGGCTCATTTTGATGGTGTATGAGATTCCGTATAGCAGCTGCAGTGCGCGCGCATATTCTCCTTCTTTTTCATTCGGGTCGCCCATTCCCCGTACTGCCACAAACTGCATTTTAGGGACCGTAATAATGGAGGGAGTCATTTTCGGCGAATACAGTTCTTTGTATTCTTTTTTGTAGTCGAATGGCATGATATTTTCCTTTGAGGAACTTCGATCTAGCTTTGAGATCATTAAAAGCGTACCGGATTAGGGAGCATATCATCTAGACTTCTGAACGAAACCATGGCATTTCATGGCACCCCGATAGGGTGAATACATGGACAAAACCGAATCTAACTTGCTCATCCGCCATGTACTTTTCGATGCTGATGGCGTCTTACAATCGACGCCAGGGGGTTTTACGAACGCATTGCGTAGGCACCTTGGCAATAGTGTGTCTGATTTTCGTTCGCATGCGGGGATGCGAGAGTCTGGGGTGCTTGATGGTGCCACTAGGTTCATGCCGCTTTTGGAGCAGCTTTTGAAGGATTATGGCGTGAAGACTCCCGCAGATAAGGTTTTTGCTGATGCGTGGGAGTCTATCGAGGTCAACGAGCCTGCACTTGGAGTTGTAAAAGCGTTGCGTGACCGTGAAGTTGGGGTCCACCTAGGGACGAACCAATGTATTGAACGCGCTGACTATATGAAAAAGAACATGGGGTACGAAAATATTCTTCAGGTTAGGTGCTATTCATGTGACATGGGGGTTGCGAAACCAGAACCGGAGTATTTTTCCGAGGCGGCGTTGCGGATTGGCGCACCGGCCTCAGAAATCTTATTTATTGACGACCGCGAAAACAATGTTGCGGGTGCCAAGTTAGCTGGGATGAATGCAGAGTGTTGGGACTTGGACCAAGGCATTGATGTTTTGTGGGAAGTGCTTGGAAAATATGGCTTCAACCGCGACTGAGCAGTGCTGTCTTTGGGGGTGTGCGGGTTTAGCTGTTGGAATCGCTTTCTCGTAATTACTCCAGTAGTGGCGTACAGGCAATGGCCGGCGGTTAGAACGACTGCCACATGATGCATATGTGCCCACATGGAAAGGCGTCTTTCGTGTTGATGGAATACGACGTACATAAGGAGCTGATTGGTGATGTTCCTGATTTTGTTGAGGTTTTGAGGATGGACGATGGTTTCGAGATTGATTTTGATGCGGTAGCGAACACTTTGCAGGTATTGGTGTCACAGTAGTAAATCCGTGGGACAAATCGTAGATAAGTAGCGGTTTCCGGTCGACAATTAAAACCGCATTTGTAGTTCGCCGTTTTAATCGCGACTTGAAACACTGCCTGACGTAAAAGCTCCACGCATCTCAGGTTCGTCTTCCGAGGCCACCCATCTGCTGGTCATTTATCCATCGTAGGGCAGCGCAGATTCATTCAAAACCATTGTTTCCTCAAGGGTTGGCGGCACTGACGTGATATTGGCAGCCACGTTGCCAAGTGCGGCTTTGACGTCGCCTATTGACGCACCGGCCACTCGAATGTTGCGCCCATCTAGCATGGTGGGCAGTCCCGCGCTGCCGAGTTTGTTGAATGCGTCCTGCCAATGTTCGGTCTCAACCAATACCGCTGTAGTTTCGCAGGTTAGGTCCGCGATTGTCCCTGACCCGACCAAACGGCCATGCGACATCAGTGCCAGGGTTGAACATTGGGTGGCTTCTTCCATGTAATGGGTGGTTACGATTATTCCGCGGCCTGCCTCTGCTTGTGCGTGAATCGTATCCCAAAGTTCGGCTCTGGTAAGTGGATCGACACCCGATGTTGGTTCATCAAGAATAAGTAGTTCAGGGCCGTGGCTTAATGCCAGCGCGAAAGCTAATTGCCGCTGCAGGCCAAGACCGATTTTCCCAACGGGCGTTCGGCGTAGTTTTTCGAGGTTTTCTGGCAGCTTCACCAAAGCAGTCCCGAAAACCCGCCTATAGAATGCGGCATTTTCTTCAATACTAAGATTTTTATATAACCCAAGTCCTTGCGGGACATATCCCATTCGTTTGTGTGAGCTTTTGTCTGGTGGGGCTCCAAACAGAGAAACGGTTCCGTTATCTGCGCGGCTTAGTCCAATAAGTGTGCGTAAGAATGTGGTTTTTCCAGCGCCATTGGCACCTATCAAACCGACGATTTGCCCGGACTTTACTTCTATCGTCACATCGTCAACAGCAGTGATGCCTTTGAAAGACTTTGAGATATTTTTCCCCGAGGCGATTATTGAGTTCTCTTGTATAGAACTTTTTGGCAGGGGTGCGGTTTCTTCCGGCCGATCTTCCGGTATTTTTGATTGAGCTAAAGTCAATGCAACAATTGCATCTTTAAGATCTGGGTTTGTGTATTTTTCTCCTTCAAACTTGGTGCCATCAGGCATCCAAAACAGTCGCCTACTTCCGCTTTGCCAAGAGAATGTGGCAGATGGATCTGGTTTGCCTATCCCAATAATGCCAGGAATCGAACTCATGATTTCATTTGGTGAACCATAGGCAATGGCTTTACCTTTATCAAGAGCCAGGATATTTGCGGCTCTGGCAGCTTCATCAAGGTAGGTGGTTGTCATTAATATTGCTGCCCCTGATGCCGCAGTTTCAGCAATTAGTCGCCAAAGTTCTACACGACTGACCGGGTCAACGCCAGTGCTGGGCTCATCTAATAAGACGAGTGTTGGGTCATGCATGATTGCAAGCAGGAAACCAAGTTTTTGTCGCATTCCGCCAGACAGTTCTGATCCCAGCCGGTGTCGGGCTTCTTCTAAACCTGCCCGCCGCAATAACCGGTCAGTCTGAACTGATATATCGTCAGTCTTCATCCCGTAAGAACGTCCAACAAAGTCGATATTCTCTACTACAGAAAGCTCCCGCCAAACGCCTGACGTGGCAGGTTGATATCCAAGATGTTTCTTGTCTGTTGATGAGACCTCGCCAATATTTGGCAGTACCTGCCTTGAGAGGACTTTCAGCAACGTAGATTTCCCAGCACCATCGCCACCAACAATGGCCGTTACTTGACCGGAGGGAACTTGAAGGGAAATCTGGTCAAGTGCCTGGACCTCGCCAAACTCGACCGAAACATTATTAACCCCAAAAGTGTCGTTCATTTCTTCGCTCCGCTACCACTTTTGTGAGATGATTTAGGCCGCTCTGGGGAAATCGAACGATGTAAAACAAATACGGCAATTCCAAAGAATACTATTGCCATTAGAATTAAGATTCCGATTGGTAGTGACATGTCTACCCAGTTGGTGCCCCTGAGCATAACGCCCTGTGAGATCATGGTGAAATATGTCAAAGGCAAAAGATAACCGATCCAGCGCACCCCTGAGGCCATTGAATCAAGTGGGAAAATCATTCCAGACAAGAGTATTTGTGGCAATAATGTCATCATCGCTAGTTGTATTGCTTGTCCAGAAGTCCGAGAAAATGATGAAATTAGGACCCCAATACCTAAAACCACAAATAAGAAAAGTGCCGCACCTATGATAAAGATCAAGACATTTCCGTTAAATGGTACTTTAAATAGCCACATGCCAAGTAAAGTAATTAAGGTCATGTCGACACTTGCAAGAATGAAATAGGGCGTGATTTTGCCGAGTACTACGCCACTGGCTTTCAGCGGCATGATCGCAAGTTGTTCCAGCGTGCCGGCCTCACGTTCCCGTACCAGTCCAATGCTGGTGATTATTGTTCCAATGAATGTCAGGATAAGGCCAACGATTGCAGGGACCATCACCCATGATGTTTTGAGATCTGGGTTGAAGAGTACTTCAGTCTTTACAGGCGGCATATTCGGTGTCTCAGCAGTCTGTTCAGATGCCTTGGCGAACATGACTTGTGCGGTCTGCGCTGCAAAAAGGTTTGAACCATCTATGTAAGCGGTGAGAATGCCGGATTTATCCATATAAATCGCGGCGTTCGCTCTTTGAGTGACCAGCTCTTCTTTGGCGTCATCTTCGGTACCCGAGTCGTCTATGCGGACTATATTAAGTTTGTCATTGATGTTTTCGTTAGCTTCAAGATTGCTTTGAAGCTGCGTGGCATTGTCACCAAGAATGGCGACGTTTAGTGTCTCTACATTGAAGTTCGCCGCATAACCAAAAATGATAAGCAATAGAAGCGGCATTGCAACTATCAGCATCAACGTTCGTCGATCACGAAGTAGCTCTTGAAATTCCTTTGTCATGACTGCGCGCATAATCAAAGAGTTCCATAGGACCCCAACCACTGCAATTGCGCATCTACCGGCAGCAAGGCACAAAAATGTGGAGTGACCAATTATAGAAAAGACTGGATAGCCGGTGTAAGAAGTCTTCTGCCAAAACAAAAGTTGCCACCAGCCTAAACTTGTTTCTACTAGTTGCAGCCTGTTCCCACTGGAAACATCCGTAATAGGTGCAAGTTGAACTCGAGGAAGCCAGCTCCAAACGCAAACAAACATTCAAGCTATGTTGTGCCTCGACTGGCATTTTTCGTGGCCTTCTAAGCTTTGTTTCCTGCTTCATTATCCGTATTTTTTTGGACTGTGCGGCGCACGGTGGCGTGAGCAATTCCTAAAGCTGCACCGATTTCTCTCCATGATTGCCCACTATCCCTGCGTGTTTGTGCTTCCTTGATCTGCTCAGCACTCATCACTTGAGGACGCCCAGGTTTACTGCCACTACGTTCCGCGCGGGCCATGCCAGCCAAAGTATTCGCACGAATCACTTGACCAGAAACATTATTAAGCATGACCGCGAACCTAGCGAGTTCCGGGGTTTCCTCGGAATCAAAATCCTCAGCCAACGAACGAAGCCGAATACCATGCTCATAGAGTTCACTAATCAGACTGATGACGTGTTCAATCGACCTAGACAACCGCACAAAACCAGTCACAATCAAAGTGTCACCTGGCTTCAACGCAGCCAAACAAGCATCTAACTCAGGGCGATGCCTGGAATGCCCAAGGCGGCCCAAGTCAACAAACATCTGGTCAACGCCCACGGCCTCAAGCTCACTAATCTGAGCATCCGGGGTTGTTTCCTCCCCGCTCATGCGCCCATACCCAATAACAGCGATAACGACTTCCTTCATTCATGGCCAGGTTCCTGGACAAGGCTCTGCCCAGGCCACCACTTCAGCTACATGATCCCCTGCAACTCAGGGTGAATCATATTTACGCTCTGTGGTTATTTCTGGCACTCTCAAGTCGTATACTAACGCTTTCACGTTTTACGGCAAGGTTTCAGGGACTGCCGTAGTTATGGCTTTGCTAAAACGCCAGTTACATTACACTCACTTCCACAGTTCCCGTTTCCGGCATTGCGGCCGATTTGGTGTTCTGCGGCTCTGACTGCATTTACTTCATATAGGTGGAGCCATTCTTTTGGGTTCTCAATTGGCCTAGCTCTCTCATCGATGATTACCTGTGCTGCTTCAGGTTCCCTAGACCACCGCCCAGAACTGTCACGGTCATTTAGATAAAGCTGCTTGGTTCGGTTCCACACCTCAACACGGCTCACATACGGGGATGCCTCCAAAGCCGCAACCGTACCCGGACTATTTACCACCGCAAGATCATGAAGGTCTGGCGGCGTCCATCTCGCGCGAAATGGATTTTCAGTGTTTTGGAGGTAGCGCGCTTGCGCACTCAATCTGGAAACATCTTCAGACACGGCTATCGCACAAACCTGCACTTCATATCCGGCCTCGGAAAACTCCTTGGCAGTTTCCAGAACCATTTCCTGGTTCACGAAAGTGCCCTCCAGTAGAACTGAATAACCATGTTCTTTGGCGTAATCCAAACATCTGCGTACCAGGGGGCCTGATATTGAACTAGTCTCATTCGGCATCCCTAACGGGTCGTTTACTGCAAGTTCCTCAAAATTGGGATGAGATGGACGGAATTCATCCCCCGTAATTGCCACCAAATTTGCTTTGGGGTTACGGGCGATAATCGCGTCTTGAGCTTTTGATTTACTTGCAGCCGGTTGACCGCCAAGCAATACCAAAGTTGGATGTTCGCTCTTTGGAAATTTGGCACCTTCAAATACGTCATGGCGAATATAAGCATCGAACTCTTTGTCAATGAAATCGGGAGTGGGCGTAAAACTCATATTGTCACCGATCTGTTGATAGATTAGAGCGCCCATCTCTGAATCCCACCGGTCGCGTTGCGCCAAGATCGCGACTGGATCGTTGGATACCAACTCCTTTTTCTCCTCAAGAACCCGCTCGCGGCGCGACCACCAATACGCCTTATCCACCTCAGATACGTTGCTGTCAATGCGGCGTCGTAGCATGTTCATCAAAGCAACTGCCCCCTGAACTGCTCCGTCATAAAGAGCAATCATGTCTAAATCATGCAATTGCCCTTCGATGGTTTGTTTGCCGTTTGGTTTGATCATGCTCCGCTCCGTTCTGTCAGACCCATCGTATCATTAACAACTAACCCTTTATGGCACGTTTGAGTCTTCTTGTTTTTTGCGAGGCGACCTGTCAGAAACCCGGACGCACTGGGGTAATCTGTTTGGCTTCTTCCAACTGGGAAGCCATGGCGTCTTCTCCAGTTATCAATGCGTAGGAAAGTTCCCCACCAATATTTGCGAAGAAACAGGCATTGCCCTCTCTAAATGGGTGTGCCTGATTCAAATACGCAAAAACTATTGCAGACTGAACTGCGAACTGACCGTGATTCAACCGCCGCCATGACGTGCCTTCGACAACCTTATGAACATCATTTAAATGGCGGTCAATTCCGCCCGCCACAAGAGCGAACTGGGATCGGCCTTTCATCATGTCAACGCTTCGATACTGCCCAGCCCACTCATAAACATCCTGAAACAAAAACCCATGAATTGGCCGCAAATGCGCACCATCAAACGTGTGAGGGACACATGATGGGCCTAGTTCGATTTGAACCTGACGAATCTGGGTGGCACCGAACTCAAAATGGCTCAACTCTGCAAAATTGCGATAGCCAGCAAGATTACGAAGCGTTCCTGAACCCGTCAACGGATGAATTGTCTCAGGATAAAAATGGGACTCCCAGGAATCAAACATCATAGTTAACTAGTAATGCCCGCAACCCGTTTTGCGGCCCTTCGAATGCGACGAAAATACTCGTCTTCATCAATTTCCCCGCACACCACGGCAGTCAGGTTCTCGACATCCTCGCGAACCCCAATCCTACCAAAGTCTGGATAACCACAGGTTATTGATCCTTATGAATGTTGTGGTTGGAGCTTGAGGCCC
>DAIOFF010000037.1:0-2645 GCA_036745855.1 Scrofimicrobium sp.
AAGAACTGGCGTAAAACCAACAACAATAAAGTGTCCATAAAAGTGAGTGATAATGTCCGCACCGCTACTGGAAATACATTTTCAGACGATCCAACTGGCCGAATAAAGGCCACCTCTTCAACCCTGTCTATTACCAAATCCAAGAAAAGGTCATGCAACCGCGATGTAATCGCGGCAGTATCAGCCAGCAACTGGGGCCATTCTTTTGGATCTTTTTGGCTAGAAATGAAAGGCCCCTGCAGCAGTTTCAACAAAACTCTGCGCGTTGCCTCAGATAGAATCCCTGTGTCTCCTGGCCAAAGCTCTGGCAGGGTCCCCTCAGGCGCATCAATGCCAAACGGATCAACACTCAAAACATTCACTCCTCACCAAAGCGCACCACTGGAATCTGCGCCCGCCGCCGAACGCCATCCTTACCGGTCCAAGCCGCAAACTCACTGTTCTCTTCTACTGTCCCATGCTCCTCCGACAAGACAAGTAATCCAACAAGGCTTGCAACCCCCTGATCAGCCGGAAACATCTCTAAGACTTGGCCAATACTTGGATTCTTGACCGTCTTCTTCGCGTTCTCAACATTCTCCATCAACGCGGCAAGGTCGATCTCAGTTTCGCGGGCAAGCGCTTTGATTTCTTCCAAGTCAGCCCCGGTATCAACCTGTAACTCCATTACGGCCTCGGCCTCAACAGATTCTGGATCATAAAGGTTTATGGCCCCTAAAGAGGACAGACGCATCGAAGACGCCTCCAACGTCAGCCCCGAATCAGCGTATGGAAGCACGCCTCCAGCAACTTCTACACCCGCCCGCTGCGCTTCGCGCAGCAGCCCCCGCAAAACTCGGTCCCGCTGGAACTCTCGCGCTTGAACATAACGACGCAAAGACCGTGCGAACTCCGTGACTGTCAAGTGAACTTCCCGCGTATCTTCCTTTAGATTACGAAGGAACTTAGTTAGAAAAACTCGATCCGCGCTATCTACAGCGCCCGCAAAATCCCGTTCTAATACAGCCTGCAAGTCTCCCTCGAACTCGGCTCGAATCCCAAGGTCACGAACCATTTCTTCAAACGCATAAAACGTGCGCCCCTCGGGCGAATCTTCAATATGATCGACCCCACGAAACACGTCTTCAATCAGTGAGCTCTGCGAATCATCAGATTCAAGTAACTTATGGCGCAAATCCTGACTGAGCTGTTCAAAACGCTCGCGAACGCGCCCCAGATCGCCTGGGACCGAACGGGCTTGCTTGATGATCTCAGTCAAACGTTCTGCCGCCCGAACGTCCGATAACGCATCTTCTTTGCCGCTTCGTACCTGCTCCATACGCTCTTGAAGTGAGTCTATTTGCTCTTGTAGTAGCTCCAAGCGCCTGGCAATCGACGGATCGGATTCCATCACTAGATCATGCAGCTGACTTTTGATCGCAAGAAGGCGGGACTCAGTGGCACTCACATGAGGACGTTCAAGGTCCTCAATCACTCGAAAAACTGCCACGGCCGCTGGGGCCAGCGCGATCACTTCACCCGTGGTTTCGGTTGCCCGCTCACGAACTAACCACCCTGATCCGCGCCAATCGGTGCAGTATGCTCGACCATTTTTTGGCAGCGCGAAGTGTTCGCGTAACGCCTCCAGGTCCTCATCAACCAACTCATACAAGTCCTCAGCGGGCATACGTGAGTTCGGTTCAGGAAACCGAGACCTGAGCACAGAAACAATCACCGGCAAGTTCGGACTTCGAAGCAGCTGCAACGAAGCGTCGTCGCCAGCAAGCTCTTTCAACAAGAGAGCTCCACTCACAACTGGGACGACCACAAGGTCACTATACAGACCAAATCTGAGAGCCTAAAGCCCCCTGTTCTTTTTTTCACTGGACAAACCCGTACCTGAAAGCAGCAATTACAAGGCCCGCCCGGTCGCGCGCCTGCAATTTAGCTAAGAGATTACCGACGTGCGTTTTCCAAACGGGACGAGGCTAATCCACTGGCGCAGTTTATCTTCCAGATGCACCGCGCAGATCAGACCACGGAATCATCTACCTTGTTATCCTCAGTTTTTCACCTACGGAATCGCACTCATACTCAAGTCCTTACCAGCATCAGTGGTCATATTTCTGGCATTCTTCTTGCTGTTGCCACCACCGTTGGCGACGCTCACGTAGCTGGCAAGAATATCAGTCCTATGGTTTATGGGCCTCAATCACAAACTGCATCGGAACTCTTTCTGGTGAGTCTGTCAATCTCCATCGACCATCATTTGTCTGAGTCATCAACCCAGGCCATGGGCACCACGCCGAAAATGGAGTTTCTTCAACATTATCAATGCAAAGCCCTGCATCAATAAGAGCAGAAATGACTTCACCAAGAGAATGATTCCATTGGTGGCTTACAGTATTGGTTACACGTGGAACATTTTCATCCGCTGCAACATAGCTACCATCAAAGTCCCAACTTTGGGGTTCAATTTGTTCGAAGTATGGACCCTCTACCTTGAGACCATTCGAAACGTCGTCGCCAATTGTCATAAACATCGGGTGGTCATCACGTATAAAGAACTGGCCGCCGCGCTTCAGAAACGAAGCGACCACTGTGGCCCATTTTGAGACATCTGGAAGCCAACAAAGCACGCCAAGTGAGGTATAAACCAGGTCAAA
>DAIOFF010000037.1:2745-16713 GCA_036745855.1 Scrofimicrobium sp.
TTGAGACATCTGGAAGCCAACAAAGCACGCCAAGTGAGGTATAAACCAGGTCAAAGTCACCTTCAATGGCCTCGCGCGCATCGTAAACGCCCGCCTCAACAAACTCGATGCTGCGCGATCATTCCAGTTTGCTTTATTGTCTGAAAACCAGTGGGTTTTTCCGTTTTCCATGCGGACAACCTAGCAGGATTCCTAAAAGGTGGATCTTGTTTTCCGAGGCGCCCCCAACAAGTGTCGGAGCCAAAAACTTGCGATTGCAGCAAAATACCGCTCCGCCCCTTGGTGAAACCTTCCAGCCAAGACCAGGCAAGCCGCATCGAAGCTCAAGTCACCCAACGATGTCCGTGGCGCTCACGCGACCCGGCGCACCCCCAGCCCTGGTTGCTACAAAAATGTTAAAGACAGCAATGCCCAAGCAAAATCCGAAACATGCAGCAAACGCACCAAGCCCTGAGCCAACGGCCACAAACACAAGGCCCGTCACGGCCGTGGCTGTTGCACCCCCGATAGAGTCAGAGATAGATAACGCCGCAGAGTTAAATCCCTGATCATGTGGAGTTGAAAAGGCTAGCATTGATGTTGATACGCGGGGGAAAGACAATCCCATACCCATGCCGCCAATCAGCCACCCAAGCATGGCAACGATTGGGCCAAGTGAGGCCAGGGCGCTCACTAGTTGCACGGCTATTGCGGTGGCGACGATGGCCGCACCTAGCACTAATAGGCGTTCAGTTTTCACCCGTTGGTCAAGGCGTGCTTGGATTGCAGATCCAACAGACCATGACACTGCGCCAACGGTCAGCACTAATCCTGCCATTGAGGCGGACATATGGTATTCGGATTGCAGCATTTTTGGCAGGTAGACCTCGGTTCCAAAGTATGCTGCCGCCATTGTGCCGCGCATCAAAATGGTTGCAGGCAGGCCGCGCCGAACGCGCAAGGTTCCGGTCGGAAGTAGTTTGCGGGCAGCCATCGCCACCACTAAAAATATCGCCAAAGCCCCTGCCCAAACAATGGGGCCCGGTTGTGCTTCAGCGAACGACCCTGCGATCACTAAACCGACAGCCACGACTACTGATAAAGAGACAGCTACTCCTGTTCGAACCTTTTGGTTGGCGTCAATATCTGCATCATCTTCCAGTGGCTCTTCAGAACCAGGTGCTGGCCCCCGAACAGCTTTAAGTGACGGCACCAGCAGCAAAAGCGCTGGTAAGACAAAGATCGCCACCCCCAGGAATACCCAATGCCAACTGACGTAATCACTAATTACGCCTGCGAGGAATGGGCCAATCATGGACGGCACCACCCATGCGGCCGAAAACATGCCGAATACTTTTGGATGTAATGCGGGCGGGTAACGCCGCGCAACTACGACATAAAGTGTCACGGTGATTGCGCCACCGCCCAGTCCTTGCAAGAATCTGCCCACCACCAAGATCGGCATGTTGATGGCTGTCCCAGCCACTATCAAACCTGCAAGGAAGAATCCGACTGCAGTCAGTAAGGGACCCACGGGTCCACTGCGATCTGACCATCTTCCTGACACGACCATGGCAATAACTGATGCCGCAAGCGTCGCCGAAAATGCGACTGAGTAGAGTGCTTGTCCATCCAAATCATCGGCAACAGTTTGCATCACTGTTGTTACCGCCATTGCTTCAAATGCTGACAACAGCACCAAAACCAAAGATCCCACGGTGGTTCCACGTAGGCTGGCATGCCAAAGTGAAGTTGGTTGGGGATTTTGGGCGGGCGGCCGGCTGGTCATTGGGTTCCTCTCTAAATGCAGCCTTTTATTCTCTCATGCGGGAGCCTACTTCAAAACCGCCACGCATTTGGCCTGGGCCTGTCATCAATCAGTGTTTGTAAGAGTGTTTGCCATGCTTTTGAAACAGTGGTTTGCTGCAAAACTTCCTGTCAACTATCCTGTTTCACAGCATTGTTGCTTGTTGTTGGCTTTACGGCGCGTTTATGGTGCATGGCATTTAGCGCGTGGCGGGGCTTCGTTGGGGAACTTTGCGGCAACCTGCGTGGAAGGCATCTATAGACGCTGTCTGCCGCGCTTTGAACCGGTCAAGATGAACAGAAGAGGTGCCTTGTGTCCACTAATCAGGTGATGGAAGTTTCTGGAAGTAGTTCGCGCGCTGCCAGCAAACCCAGGATCACGGTAATTGCGACAGGTGGCACTATTGCCAGCACAAAAGAAGATTCGGAAGCGTCGACGCCTAGTCTTCAAGGGGAGGATCTTTTTCGGGATTTTCAAGGTGCTGTAGATTTTACATTTGTTAACTTGCTGCAAAAGGATTCATCATGTTTGACTTTGCGGGATATGCAGGCGATTTCTAGTGCGGCAATCAACGCTTTTGTGGATGAGGATATTTGTGGGGTAATTGTCCTTCATGGAACGGATTCGATGGAAGAGACGTCGTTTTTAGCGCAGCTTCAGCATAGTGACCACCGTCCCCTTGTTTTTACTGGTTCTGAGTTCACGGCAGATCACCCTAAATCTGATGGTCCTGCTAACCTTCAGCTTGCTGTTGACGTTATTCTTGGTTGGACTCAGTCTGGTGTTTTGGATGCCGCCTATAAGAACGTAAAAATCGCGTTCCACGAACGTATTTTTTCTCCCCGTGGCACCTATAAATATAGTACTGATGGCCGAAATATATATGAAACCATTGAGGTTAATAGCCCTCATCTTTTTCTTCCTGCTGATATTTCCGAGGTGCGGGTTGAGACAATTTATTTGTCACCAGGGGCGGACGCTGCGATTATTGATGCGGCAGTCAGCCTTGGGGTTCACGGCATTGTGCTTTGTTGTCCTGGCGCTGGAAATAGTACAGCTGAGGTCGTTTCTGCGATTCGGAAGCATTCAGAAAATGGTGTCCCTATCGTTGTCTCAAGTAGGGTACCGGATGGAAACCTTGAACCCACATATGGTGGGGGCGGTGGCGGATATGACATGGTGCAGGCCGGTGCTATCTATTCACATGCTCTTCGTCCGTCGCAGTCAAGAGTTCTGTTGGCATCTTTGATTGCAGCTAAAACGCCGAAGATAGAGATTGAAAAGGCTTTTGCTAACGAATCAGTAAGAAGCTAAAACAGCAAAGCTCCCACTGTCAAAACACAGAAACCGACCTCACTAAAGCCGATGATTTTTGGAGGGATCCTTCGATCATTTTTGGCGGAGTAGGTTGGGAATGCCCATGCCCTGATCAAAAGAACTGCCCAACTTATTGGGACAAGCACATTTATGCTGCCTATGAGAAATAGGGTTACCGTTAGCACCAAGATCACTGCATGAAAAATCCACGAACCCCATAACCATTTTTCGTCCCCACGTTCTCTAATTAAGGTCTTCACGTAAGGCACAGTGCCTGCAAAATATGCTGCCAGGAGCATGGTGACTACAGTCAGGTGTTCTGTATCGGTTGGGGTCGGCCCCAGGAAACAAGTTATCGGGGTCATTAGACATGACGCTGCAATAGCGCTGAGGCGCGCGGTCAAAGACCTTTCACGCCTCCGAAATATTTCCGCGGCAGCCACCAAAAAGCACGCGGCAATGGGAATCCCCCACCAGAGAAGACCCGGATGCAGAAAGACAATGCCAAGTGCCGAAACTGCAGCCACCAAACCATAAGTCAGTAATGCCGGCAAATAGCGTTTTTTGTTTTTCGCTTTCACCCATAACCCAAAAACATTAAAGAATAAGAATGCCACTAACCACGTTAGTCCAAGCCATAACTGAACCCAGGTGAAACCCCCCAAGAAAGCCCCAACAAATGGTGGGCAGACTGTCATCGGCCATGCACCATGCTGGTTTGGGATCCACCCATCTTTGACAGGCACTTTGTTCCTTGTCATTGCTTCACCCTAACTATTAGGTGTCCACCACCGCAATAGGTTTATATGGTGCCGTCCGCACCTTCAGGTTGTGCGTGATCCCGGACAGGATCATGATCGGCTTTGATGGCGTCCCCTATGGCAATCTTCATGTCCTCGTCAATCCATTGCCCTGCTGGAACATTCCCAACCATGTCATTCCCATCTAAACCAAGGACTTTAATCCACACGTCAATGAGTTCCCGGTGGTAGGTATGCCCATGACCTGCAGGGGCAAGACCCGCAACTGGTAAATCTGCAATCACCTGCAAGCAAGTAGCAATAGGGGTGTAGCGCATTGATGGTGAAACGTCTTTTCCGGCCCGTTCGCGAAGCCAATCGGGCTCTTCAAAAGTCAACCGGGCTTGAAACCAAACCACAGCGTCAGACGCGTGCTGAGCGAAAACTACCCTGGGGAAGGACCACGGCCCAAGTTCCCGCCCATAAAGGTCGCATTCAAGTTGTTGCGGCTCATTGACAAATCGAATGTGACGCCCGTTGTTGACAACTGGGGCAACTTCAGGGCTACCAGGGTGACGTTGCTTTCGCAGGTCTTGGAAGAGTTTAGAGCCGTTTGGGGTCCCCGCCCAGATCGCACCGTCTACCCGCGAAAGTAAGTCATCTTCGTCGCGAAAAGCAGCCTGGGAACCAAATGCGCCCAAAGACTCACCCGCCACCATCAGCGCTGGGCGTTCATGCGCCGGCAACTCATAAATGGCATCCTCAACGGCCTCGAAAAGAACTCTACCTGCAAGTGCACACGGCTCAAGATCAGAAATCATCATGACTGCTGAAAACAAATATGAATACTGCATTGACACTATTGCGCAGTCCCCGCCGGTCAAATACTCAAGAGGCTGACACAGCCATTCATCCACCCACCCCGAACCAGTTGCAGTGTTCACAACAACAACTGACCGCTTCAGACCCCCGGCCCGCTTCAGTTCTGCAACTGCCTTCGCTGCTTGTTCATGCAGATCAGCATTTTCTGTTGGCAATCCAACATACGCACGAACTGGCTCCATTGCTGGACGCCCTGTGACCTGTTGGATTTTCGCAGCATCCGGTCCGTGTCCTAAGAAAAGGCGCCCCTGGCCTCCAATACTTGCCCATGACGCCTTCGAAAAAGGCGACCCAGACCGTTCTGGAACTTGAGGCACTGGAACGTGATCGTTACTTCGATCATTTAGTCCGCGCGCACTATGAACAAAGTAAGTTACGATCCCTTTTAAAATCACCCTATTAGTCACCAAAACAAAGATTCCAGCAACCACTAAAGCAGAAAGTGTCACGGCAATAATCCACGGAATCCACCCAGACAGTAACCGCACAACTTGATCAAAAATCATGATTGCCAACTGAACTGGGGCCATGACTAAAGCAAAAACCCCGCATGAAGCCAGGACGCCAACAAGATACTCAGGTAGTTTCACGGGTTTCATGTTGACCAGCAGCGCTGCGCGCCGCGAATCCAAATATGACCTAATAACAGCCTGCAAAGTCCAAATAGCTACGGCAGTAACAACCAGCCATTTCCCCCCGTCAATGACGCCCTGCGGGCCCTCAACAGTGATTCCTGTGACACTTGACAGGTAACCAAAAAGGTCCTGGATTGCGACACCAACAACGTAGCCCAAAGCCATCAGGATTCCTGAGACAAATGCGTGCCACCACCATCGCCGCGGCAGAAGCGATGGGGACACCGACACGGCATAGAGTATTAGGGCCAACAACACTCCTAAAAGTGATACCGACCCCACCTAGTCCTCCTCAAATAGAACAGTGGCTACACTAAAGTCCTTACGTTTCCATAGCCTATTAGGGCTACCGCACGTGACCAACTCTGTTTGACCTCTCAGGTGAAATGCTCTCACGCATTTACGCATGTAGATAGTTATGGGGTGGGAACGCTCACCTTTGTCCTCCCGACACTTTCACCTGGCGGCTACTCTGACTATTGTGAATGACATTTTCGCTTCGAGTTCTAGGGCAGTGTTGGTTGACGGACGAATATTTGAGTTCCAGGTGGGATGGCATGCACTCATTTCGTTTTGGCACTCAGCATTGAGTTACCTGAGGTACTTCCTGAGGGCGAGGATAAGGATTCGACCCTGACCTACTTGAGGAATCGGATTCGGACCGGAGCGCGTTACCTAACACTGCCACCTCTGGTTACGATCGCATCTTCAAATGATGCCCCGTGGCGTTGCTACCCTGCCCCTGTCACATAGATGGTGCATGCAAGTTCGACATAATGTGTTCCTGAATCCTCAAGAACACCTTCTGGTGAAGCGCATAGTTGGCCTGCCACCCGCTTCCTGGTACCGACAAGAAGTGATCGGCATCTGGAATGGACATCAACTTTGCGCGGGTTGCCAATCCAAGTGCAGGTTGCCAAGTAGGGTCTGCTGCGCCACCAATAGCCAAATGGGACGGCGACGCGCCCCTTAGCGCTCTAAGCACATTTGGATCATTCAAAACGGGCGTAAGCCAGACACCAAGAACGTCACTGTCAACGGCGTGTGGCAAGAACTTCGTTCCGAACGATTTCCCTACGATGACATTTGGAACGCCATGTTCAACTATTGCCACCGCGATTTCTTGCTGAAGGTAGGTAGAGGAATCCATCGTCGCAATCGCATTATGATCCCACTCAAATGCAACAACTTTCCAACCGGCTTCTGCAAATAATTCCCCAGTCCAATAAAGGAGCGCTCCCTGGGCTGAGTGATTCACGCCGGGCAACAGGAACACGGTCGGACCCTTTTCGAGTCGACCGTTCTCATCGGTTCTGTTTCTCCAAACAATTGCGGACACCGACACAGCATATCGTGAACTGGCACCCTAATTTACAAATCGGTCAAGAATGGAACCGATTCAGTATTCCTAACACCCCTGTGATGGCCTGGAGTTCTTTGAAATCACCAATGAAATTTGGTGTGACAGATCACCTCTTGGCGATTTGGAACTTTCAACTCTGACCAACAGTCTTCCCGGTGCTACGCAGCAATCTCCATCGCTGTTGGAATTACCCATACTTCTACCTCGGGAACCTCAGAATCAGTAACATAGCGTTCAGCAGAAAAAGGCTCACATCCAAACCCATGTCCCGGAAGCCAAATGTTGAACAAATACCTCAAAGCTTTACTCATTGCAGGTCCCATTAAATCCGCAAAAGTCTCGGCTTGAAAAGAACACACCACGTAATCACCAGCAGGCAGCTGCCAAGAAGAGTACCCATTTGGTGTTTGCGCGTCTGAATCAACCTCTGCACCCACAAAATAGTTGTAATCAACCCCGTCTTGGATATCAATCATGGACGCGCCAATCTCAATACCGCCCTGCCTCAATCCTGGAATATCACTCTTTTCGGCGCGAAATGAATCCCACATTTTGCGCAAACCATCAACGCCATCGCCTTCTCCAAAGTTCACTTGGTCGATGGGCATAACCTGAGACCTTCCAACGAAGCACTCTGCATCGTCCAGGCGTCGCCGGTTTACTTCGATAACGACACCGTCGGCAATAATCGGTATGGCCTCGTCAATCAAAACGTAGTCTGTCGATAGCTCAGGTTTAGTAAGTCGCAACAAAGGAATTGGGTCGCTCTGATATTCTTCCGGCGTCAATCCAAACGCTGATTTGAATGCATTACTAAACGACTGGTAACTATTAAAACCGCAATCGTTTGCGACCTCCATTGGCATCAAATGTCGATTACTGAGTACTTCGGAGGCCCGCGCCAAGCGTCGCAACTTGACGTACTCACGTACCGAAGATCTAACTAAAGCAGAGAACAAGCGGCGGTAATAGAACTGCGAAAGTGACGCAATCTCCATCAACTCCTTGGTGTAAATTTCCGCAGTTAAGCGATCCTTTGTGCGGTCGATCTTCGTTTCGACCGGCCCCCATGTTCCCATGACATTTGCCCCTTCAATACAGCCGTTTTGCAAATGGTTTTAACTCAACAGATTGTCTGCAGCAAAAATTTCCTTCAGGTGGACCTGCGCCACCGACCACATCGAAATTCAAACCACATACTCTTCCGTCCCACACAACTTCTTCAGTCATGATACGAGGTTTTTCTGAATTTTTTACGCGCGGTTAGCTAACTTCCTGGCCGTTTTTTAACTAGATCAAAGGGCAAGTATGAAGACAAAAAAAGTCCCGTGGGTACACAACTGCAACCAAGTCTCTCAGTCGCGTGTTGCTGGCGGCTACAAAAGCGCCACCCGAAAGCGTAGATAACGAACCGCTAACGATTACGTCACAATTTTCCTGACAGTGCCCAAAATTGGACCAAAGTCTCACACATTGCCCTTAAACTACCCCTCGATCAGCAACATACCCAGAACTAATCTGGATATTTTTCTTGCAGGCGTTTAATCACCTCGGGCGAAACCACATCGGGCGCATATGCCAGTATCTGTTCAAAACTCAGATTTTTAACGACCTCATTCTGAGCTAAAACAGCCTCTAACATGGGAACTTCCCCTAAAATTTCGCTCCACATTGCCTCGTGTTTTTCAAGTTCAGATATGGGTGCTGTCATTAGGCTTAGATGCTGGATTTTTTCTTCCACTTCTGCATCATCAACCGGGAAGTCACCCCAAAGCCCCCTTAGCCATTCAACGCTCATGTCAAACCAGGTCGCCACAGCAGGATTCACGCCTCGACTTTGCCCATTTGCCGTTTGTGGTACGGCTAGCGACAGCCCATGTGGGCCATCACGGAAAATGTGGGCTTCAAACTGGACACCTACTTCCTCAAATGCATCCATAAGGATAAGCGTGTTTTTGATAGGGACCACTTGGTCGCCGCGAGTATGAAAAATGAACGTAGGAGGCGTCGCATTTGTGATGTGCTCTTCAATGCTGGGTGCATCCATCTGAAGTAGTTCTAGCATTGCGTTTTCGACCAGCGGATAACCCAAAATCAGAGCGTCCGGTTTGTTCCTTGAAATAGTTCCCAAGGAAGCCGCCACGTGACCGCCGGCAGAAAATCCAACGGCAGCAACTTTTCCAGGAATAAGGTTCCACTCATCAGAGTTGTCGCGAATTTTTTGTAACGCTGCTTCCGCATCTGCTAGCGCTTTTGCTGGAATATCCCGTTTGCCCCCACCCACCGTGTAGCGCAGCACAAATGCGGCGTACCCCTTGGCTAGGTACGCCAAAGCAATGGGTTCGGCTTCGCGGTCAGAACACATCGAATACCCGCCGCCGGGCATGATCAAGACTGCACCGCGTTTACTGGCAGTTTCCATTTCAACGCTGACATCAGGAATATAGGCAGCAAGCGTTGCACTATTTGGCCCAACGGGTTCAACGAAATATTTCATAACCGCCATCCTCAATACAGTTAGAGCGGTGCCAAAGCGGTCCGCTAACTACACCCGCAACAAATGCTACGCCCGGTCTGCGCATATTTCGATCGGAAACGCTTTTGTGCTCCAGTCAGCGACAACTTCGCCAAAGAACCAAGAAATCTGAGCGAAACCATCTGACACCCCACTCCCCACCTTTGTGAACCCTCACACAGATGTAGGGAAATAGGGGCTTTCACCATTACTGTAGGGAAGTTATGTTTTTTGGCGGAAATGGTGAATCCTTTCGCCCGTCTTGAAAGGCAATCTTGTCTTCTTCATCGAATAGTTTCACGGACCTTGGTGTGCCTGACACTTTAGTAAAAGCGCTTAGCGTTCAAAAAATAACTATGCCATTTCCTGTGCAATCTAATACGCTTCCTGATTCGCTTGCAGGACGGGACATATTGGGGCGGGGAAAAACAGGTTCAGGGAAAACTCTTGCATTTGTGATTCCACTATTGGCACGATTAAGCGCCAACAAATGTAAAGCAAAACCAAAAGCCCCAGTAGCTTTGATCCTGGCACCCACACGTGAGCTAGTGAACCAGATCAAGACTGTTCTAGAACCACTGGCCAAAGCGACCTTCCTCAAGACAACAACCATTTTTGGGGGCGTGAGCCAAGAGCCCCAGGTTAGGGCACTTCAACGCGGGGTTGACATTGTGGTTGCATGCCCGGGGCGACTTGAAGACTTGATTGGGCAGGGGCATATAACTTTGGATTCAGTGCAGATCACTGTTCTTGATGAGGCCGATCATATGGCTGATCTTGGGTTCCTTCCTGCAGTGTCACGGCTACTAAAACAGGTTCCACGCACCGGACAGAAAATGTTGTTTTCTGCAACATTAGACCGCGGTGTAGATAAGTTAGTGAAAGCCTTCCTTGTAGATTCTGTGATGCATTCTGTTGATGATGAAACCTCTCATGTTGAAGAAATGACGCATCACATTTTTGAGGTATCTAGTGATGACAAAAAGCCACTGATTTATGCTTTAGCGTCTGGGACGGGAAAACGAATCCTTTTCACGCGAACCAAACATAAAGCGAAAAAACTTGCCCGGCAACTAACTAATCAGGGAATCCCTGCTGTTGATTTACACGGCAATCTTTCTCAGACAAAACGTGACCGCAACCTTGCAGCGTTTGGTAATGGCGAAGTCCGCGTGATGGTTGCAACCGACGTGGCTGCCAGGGGCGTACATGTCGATTCCATTGAACTAGTTGTTCATGTGGACCCGCCTGTTGAACATAAGTCTTATCTTCATCGTTCTGGCCGCACGGCAAGGGCCGGAAAAACAGGGGACGTGGTCACAATCGTTTTGCCTGAAGAACGTCAAGACACCTTGCGTCTTTTACGCAAAGCAGCAATAGATGTGTGCCCGGTTCACGTTCAACCAAACTCTGACGTGGTTCAAGATCTTGTTGGCACAAAAGCCCCATTCGTAAAACCTAAATCACCAAATGGCGTCAAACAGTCTGCAAAACCAAAACCAAAGAATTCTCACACCAGAAAAGGCAATCAAAACAAGCCGAAGAATGGGCGACCAAATAACAGTAAAAATCCCCGCAAACATTCAAAATCATCCAGCAATAAACGCCACGTGACACAACACGTACATGGCGAAAAATAGTGTCTCACATGTGAAACCAGAAAACATCCTTGCAGCTTAGAGCTAGAATCTACCTGGGATTGTTTTGAGCGCTCAGCTGTTCACTGCTGATCTTGATTACATTCGAAAGGCACATCCGTCGTATGGGGATTTTGGAATCTGGCACTGCGCTTGGCGCAAATTACCGCCTTGTAGACCAGGTTGGTTCAGGCGCGGCGGGTGAGGTTTGGCGTGTCAGTTCTCAGGAGCCTCTTGATTTGGCTGCCAAGATACTTAAACCTGAGCATGTTGAGAATGCGGGAGTTGTCGAAAGGTTTGTGCGGGAACGTTCTGTCTTGCTTAGCCTGCAACACGACAACATTGTTACTGTGCGGGATTTGGTTGTTGAGGGTGATGTCCTAGCGATCGTGATGGACTTTGTGCCAGGTGGATCCCTACGGGATTTGCTTGCGACGCAGAAGACACTCACTCCAAGTAGTGCACTGCTTTTGTGTTCCCAGGTTCTTTTTGCTGTAGCACATGCGCATAGTAAAGGTGTAACCCACCGCGATATTAAGCCCGACAATGTACTGTTGGCTCAGCCGTGGGATGAACACATTGACCCCACGGTGAAAGTGACCGATTTCGGTGTTGCCGCCGTTGTAAGTGATGGCAGGAAGAATACGTCTGGGCTTCATGGAACGCCTGAGTACATGGCACCTGAACTTATTAGTCAGGGGCAAACCACGCCCGCTGCGGACGTCTATGCCGTTGGGATTATGCTTTATGAGTTCTTGGCTGGACACACGCCTTTTTCTGGGCCTGGCACTGATTTTACAGTGGCGTATAGGCATGTGACGTCGCTGCCGCCGCGCATTGATGTTCCAGATGAGATTTGGGATGCACTGGAACGTTTACTGTCAAAGGTCCCTGATGAGCGCCCTTCTGCGGGGGACGCTGCAGCTAGTTTCATCCAGTTGGCTAAACAGTTTGCGCCCCTTCAAGCCCTTGCGCCTGCCCCGCAAACCTCAAGTTTTGATGAGGTCCAGCGGCCTGCAACGGTACACCGCGATGATTTGCTGGAACATGAGGAAATCCCAGAGTATGTGTCACCGCTACCTGAAGATACCCCGGTTCTTGGTGATTCCCCGCAGCCAACAGTTTCCCGGCAAATGCCCAAGAAGCAGGTTCCGGTTATTCAGCCGTCGTCTGAGGGGTCCGATGCTGAGGAAAACTCAGGGTGGTTCACTAAGAAGAACATCTTGCTGGGTGCGGTTTGTTTGGTTTTGGTCGCAGGTTTGGGTGTTGGCGCTTTTTGGATGTTTTCACGTGATGGCGAGCCCGCGGGTTCCACTGCCAGCGCCTCTGAGATCATCCAAGCTACACAGAAGGATCCCACTTTTCCAACGGGATTGTCGGTTTCCAGGTCTGCCCGTTTTGACCCTGGGTCTCAAGAAATTTCGTTAGAGATCACGTATGCCACGCAGAAAGCGCCGTTGGCGGGGAATTTTCTTGAGGTTGTGCCTGGCCTTGAAGGCATGTCTGGCTGCCCGGCAGTGACTTGGAGTCCGGTTCAGGCCAGTCGGCACCAAGCGTTGAACACGGGCATCAACGTTGATTGCGGTTGGACGCTTGAGGGTTTACAAATACCGGGCAACAGGGAAGTTACGGTGACGGCATCTTTCCCTGCTTCTGTGAAGGATTCTGCTGAGTTGCAGAAGTGGCTTTCTGAGGCGACTTCGGCAACAACGGAGGCACTCACTGATCCTGATGTGGTTTCAACGGTTTATCCGGTGCAGAGGCTTCAGAATATTCGCGTGGTTACTCCTTACCGCGCTGTGACGCAGGAGGTCCTGCAGGTGGTGTTGGTTCCGGTTTGGCCTAGCGGCCCTGATGAGCTGAACCCGCTTTATAAGAGTCCTTCAGATGGTGCACCATCTAAGATGTTGGATGATATTGCTGGAAGCGAGAAGGGGATACGGTTTTCGGCTAATTGCGGTGGCGCAATTGGTATTTCTAGCGATGGACTAAATGTAACGGCATTGTCTATGACCCCTGGTTGTATTGTGTCTGCAACCGTTGGCAATTTCACTGATTTAGAGAGTTCCCCTATAAAAATCAACACCCGCGGATAAAACGCGCATCGTCACCACAGTCTCAGCCCTTCGAACTGGGCCACGCGTCTCCCCTACGCACAACCATCACCACTCAATCTTCATAACGTCTATCAAAGTCAGTTTCATACTGGCCAGCATCAAACAAATTGGCCTTGCTATTTCCCAAATTCGTTGTCGCCAAGCTGACGAACATTTCTCTCATCATGGGATCTTCATGATTAAATATTTGCACTGGGGTGGGAAGTGTTCGTTTTGGTTTGCCTGTGCCATTCGCGGGACCCATCGGAAAAAGCTCGTCAATTTCATCCTCAGAGTAATCATGGAAGCGCGCGGCTTTCTCTATATCTTCAACAGTGAGCACGTCTTCCGCATACAACACATGAATGAATGAGTAAAACCTGAGATCAACGACTTCACGGTTTAGGTCATCGGGCTCAATGTTTATCTGGTTTGCGTAGTCTGTTAGGGTTTTGGTTGTTGTGTGTTTTTCTTTGTTCATGGCTTGTAAGAAACTTGTCGTCACACCACTGTTGAGGGGTATTTGTGATGCCAGGGTAGTGCCAACAAGATCTGAACCGCCCATGAGCCAGAATCTGATTCTCTCATCCCCCTCCAAAGTCTCAGATGCCTGCAAACCTTCAAGATTCTTCATAACAAACCCCTCTATATGCGCATCATCCTGCGTCACATTAGCAAAAGCACCAAGAAACGGGCCTGGATCACCAGGGTCATACTCCCCCGCAGCCTCACGAACCCGCGAATCTTGATACTTTGAAAACACTAACCGAAACGCAACCAACCCATCATCACTGTAAACCCCCGCCCTAAACAACACACCCAAATCATCCAAACGATCACCAAAAGAAATAGACAAACCAACATTTTGCATACGAGAACGGAAAACACTTGCCAAACTCACAGAAGCCCCAGAACTAAACGAACCAGGCCCAATGGGGTCATTAGGACGGTTAGCGAGCAACTCAAAAGCCTTAGAGGCCAGTGAAGCAGCATCATG
>DAIOFF010000038.1:0-15850 GCA_036745855.1 Scrofimicrobium sp.
TTAAGAATAATGGCGGAGCCTGGATTCTAGGTGAAGGTGATTATTCCAGGTTTTCATTGGCGGGCCAACAGTCGAAATTTGCGTTGGCTCGAATCCGAGATAGATGGTTTGAACCACGAGGCGCCTTACCTAGTACCCACATTGTAAAGCCCGGAATGCAAGGGTCTAATAGTACAAACTTGGATGATCAGGCAACAGAGTTTGTAACAATGTGTGCTGCCAAAAAAATAGGCATAAATGCAGCGGACGTGGATATCGTGTTTTTTGCTGATTGAGGGCACTAGATAGCAAATCGGCGACAGTTGAAAAATGGATGCCAACATCCAGTCGTATGCCTGCGGCTCCTGACGACCTTTGGGTGCCAGGGTATTTGGACGCGGGGCGGTGGGTGCCGGGATTTTATAGGAAGAAACCGCGGGTTGGTCGAAGTACAGGGAGGCGCGGTTAGTCTGTTGAAGTGTTTTCGAATGTAGGTGCTGGAGGTATTCGATAGGCCCCAAGACAATGCATGTGTCTTGGGGCCTATCCGGCAGTGATATACAAGATTATTTAGTCATCGTGGTCGACCTCTGACTTGAGGATTTTGCCAGTTATTGCATCTATTTCATAGTCGTACTCGGTGCGCCCTTGGTCAAAGCTGATTTCATAAACCAGCGTGTTGTGCTCCATGTCCAGCTCAATTTCATACTCAGTGATCTGACTTTCTGAGAGGCCAGCGGCAGATAATGCGATTGACTTAGCTTTAGCTTCGCTTATCCGGTTGCTAGCTGGTGCCTTAGGCGTGGCGGGTTGTGTGGGCGTCGCTGCCTTTGTGGGCGCTGCTGGCTGCGTAGGCGTTGCTGTCTTTGTAGGTGCCGCTGGTTGTGTTGGGGTCGCAGGTTCTTTGGGCGTTGCCGACTCCTGCGGCGTTGCCGACGTATTCTTTGAGTTCTGCTTGTGGTTCGTGTCCCTTTCAGAGGAAATAATAGATCCGTCTTCAACGCTTATTTCATAGTCATACTCAGTGTCGTTTGTGGAAAACTCAACGTCATAGACCGGTATGTTGTCGTCTCTATCCAAACGAGTCCGCAAGTAGACTGTGTCTGATTCTTTGACGCCGGCGTGTTTTAGGGCAATCGACTTAGCGGTGGCCTCGTCAATACTCTTCGCAGATGATGGGGCAGGTGTTGACGTGCCCTTAGCTTTAGAGTTTTTCACACCGTGGTCGTAACTAATAATGTCGCCACTATTTGCATCAATTTCGTAGTCATATTCGGCATTGTTTTTGTAGAACTCAACATCATAAGTGGTTAGACCATTGTCGGTGTCTAGTTCGACTTTCTTGATGGTGACTTCATTCTCGCTCACTCCAGCGTGTTCAAGAGCAATTGATTTGGCAGTGTTGTCACTGATTAGCCCATTCGAGTTGTCTGATATTGCCGGAACAACGAACACGGCTCCGGTGAGGAGGGCGGCAGCACATACAACGGCACCGGACGTCACAGCAATGCTTTTTCTTTTCTTTTGAGTATCCATGATTGTCACCAACCTTTTCTTCATATTGTTTTTCTTGGTGTAAAAAGAAGTTGATAGTGCAGGGGTTATGGTGGGTCTGACTCCCACAAAGCTGATTATGATTTCCCCATAGTTCTTGCGATTCTCAGTGTCTTTGTTCGCCACCACTGCTTCATCGCAGGCTGTCTCACGGTCGACCCGGATGGTTTTTGCCATTATGTAAACCAGTGGGTTGAACCAGTGAACAGCTGAGGCCGCAAGAACGATCAGGTTCATCCATAAGTCTTTGTGTTTATAGTGGGTTAGTTCATGCCGAAATATGTCTAAGAGATCTTCAGTGTCAATCTCGCGTTTTGGCAGCAAAATTCTGGGCTTCCAAATTCCAGCTAATAGCGGTGTCGAAACAAACTCGCATGTAACCAAAGGTATGTTCTTGTCGCTGAGCCCTAAATCTTCTTTAGCCCATTGGAACGCCGAAATCACCCGGGGATCTGTTACTTCTGTACCCCACCTGGCTACAGCCAAGTTGAACTTTCGGTAGGAGTACAGGTGGCGAAGCAAGACAACAAGCGTTCCTACAATCCAAATCCCAAAGAGGACTTGGGGAATAGAGATGCCCTCGAAAAATGAGCCAGAACCTTCAACCTCAGGAACAGGTTCTTTCACTGTGGGGGCCTGCCCCGCTTGGGTCGGAGCAGCTCCTTGAACGGGACTTGTTACGCTGGATGTATCCAACAATGGTAGTTCGACTGGAGTAAATGGGGTGGGGATGTTTAGCCTAAATGGAACCAAAAGTCCGATTAGAGCGACAACCCAAATGTAATACCTAAACGCAGCCGATACTCGATTATTGAGGACCCTTCGGAGGAAAAATAGTAGCAGTATTACTGCTGACATTGCCACCGAGGTCGTAAATAAGAAAGCAAAGAAAGTCTGCATTTGAATCACGTCCGGTCTGCAAGCCAATTGCGTAGGTCTGCAATTTCTTCCTCCGTGAGTTTGTCGCCATCATAAAGCGTACTAACAAGGCTTCTGATGGAACTGCCACGGAATCTGTCGAAGAAACTTCCTGTCTCAACGCTCAAGTACTCATCGCGCGAAATGAGGGGGGAGTAGAAGCGTTCTTTCCCAGCTTTTTCGCTTTGGAGGAATCCTTTTTTGATGAGGCGGACAAGAAGAGTGAGAACCGTTTGGGGCTTCCATGTGTTGTCTTTGCCAAGGTGGGAGATAATCTGGTTCGTTGATATTGGTGGCTCGTTTTCCCAGACCACTCGCATGATCTCAAACTCAGCATCTGGCAATCTTTTGTCGAGTTTCATCAGGTCACCTCATTTTCTACGTCTGTCGTGTTTGATATTCTACGGTTGTCGTTTTTCAGTTGTCAAGCGCGATTGGTTTTAAAGCGAAAGCTCCACGAGGTGAACGTCACGTGCAGTTATAGAGAGAGCGGATGGAATGTGGCCTATCCAAGAAGAGCCAGGGGGACAACAGCAACGCCGTCGTTCCGCCGGAATGCCTGCGGCCCGGTGGTGATGATGATTTTGTCAACCAAGCGGTCTCCCAGCTTGTTGCCTAAGAAGTGAAGGTGGCGCACATCCGAATCGTTCACTAGCCCAGACAGTTTCACTTCGAAAGCTAGGATTTTGCCGTCAAATCTTTCAAGGATAAGGTCTACTTCTTGTTCGCCTGCCCGGGTGCGGAAATGGAAAGTGTTTGCTTCACAGGCGGCCCCGGCGCCTCGGACAGTGAGGGTCGCCAAGGATTCAAACAGCTGCCCGAAGATTTTTCCTGCCCCAGAAGTAGCGGACGTAAGTAGCTGTGGGGTGATTCCTAATACTTGCGCAGCTATTGCGGGGTCGCAGATTTGGTGTTTTGGGCCGGTAGTTAGCCTGGTAAACGGCGAAATGTTTGGTATCCATGCGGGGACTGGATCCAAAATCCAAAGGGAGGAGAGAGCGTCGCGGTATCTTTGGGTTGTTGTTTTTGTCGGTTTGTCCGTGTCGCCAGCAGTAGCACCGTCCAGTATGGCATTGTATGAGGCCGTGGTTGATGAGGCGGCGGCGTAGCTTTTCAGCCAAGCAAGCAATGAAAATGGGGACCTAATAGAAACGTCATTTTCGGGTAGGTCGTGCGTGAGTAGGTTTTCGACGTACCCATTCAGAGCGGCCCGTTGTCGGCGCGGAGAAAGCTCGTTGATATTTGGAAAACCAGATGCGCATATTTGTTGGGCGTAATCTGGAAGGCGCAGATCGGAGGTTCCTTCGATCTGCGCATCTCCTTCGAAAAGCCTGGAAATAAAGACAGTTGGTTTTGTGCCATTTCGTTCCGATAGTGCGAGGGGACGCATTCTAAGCGTGATGATTCGTCCAGCCCCAGTGTGCCTGGAGACTGAATGGGGTAGCTTTGCGCTTCCGGTGAGTAAAAACTCATGATCGGTTTGCTCATCTATCAGCCTTCTGACTGCATTCCAAACTGGTGGGTAAACCTGCCATTCATCGATGCATACTCTGTTTTTCCTAGTTAGTTGCAATCTGGTGTCCGCTTCAAACAGTTGTGCCGTGATTGGGTCATCAAGCTTGAATACTATGTCGCTTCTGCGGCTGGCAGTTTCAGTTTTTCCAATGCTGCGAGGCCCCTCGATACTGATTGCAGTCCCGGCTCCCATCAGTGCATCTAACTCAGTGTCCAGGTATCGTAAAAGATAGGTGGAGGTCCCCTCGTCTTTCAAAACCATGGTTGCTGTCCTATCTACTGGTCCGTTTGCCGGAAGTCTACTGGTCCGTTTGCCGACGATCTACTGGTCCGTTTGCCGGAAGTCTACTGGTCCGTTTGCCGGAAGTCTACTGGTCCGTTTGCCGGAAGTGTTCCGCCAGAATCAGTTCCCGAAAGCTCCTTGACTATGCCGCTACGTCATAGTGATTACTTGAGGCATGAAGAAAAATCTCATTTTGTATTTTGGCTCCATGTCGCTTTCGCTTCTTGGAAATGGGGTGGCAGCGGTCCTTTTCCCACTGATTGTGCTTTCGCGGACAGGCGACATTTTTGCTGCGGGTTTGTTAGCGAGTGTCTCGGCAGGTACCGGAGTTGTGGCTGGCCTGTTTGGTGGCGTTGTGGCAGATAAAGTAAACCGTCGGAATCTCTCCATTCTTGCCGATTTATTGTCTGGCCTGAGTATCGCTTTGCTAGCTGCAATCGACATGAACTCGGGCCTCACGCTTCCAGTGCTGATAGCGCTGTCTGTGTTGGGCGCGTTTGCTGATGTGCCGGGCATGACTGCCCGCGAGACTCTACTTCCGCAGTTGGCTCCAAACAAAAGGGGAGGCTTGGATCAGCTGGTGGCAGCACGGGAGACTTTGACTGCAGCAGTAATATTGGTTGGGCCAGCAATCGGTGGCCTCGTAATTGGAATTATTGGAGTCGACGTTCGGGTCTTCTTCCTAACAGGTGGGATGAGTTTCCTGGCCGCGCTTCTTACCCTGGGTCTGAACAGACAAGTTGGCGTGGTGGAGCCAACTGAGACCTCGCCGATAAACAAATCTCCATTGCATGATTTGGGTGAGGGGATTGCATTCTTAGTCAAGAACCCGATTACGCGTGGGGCGACTATTCTCAGTGCAGTGACGGCTGCAGCCATGACTGTCGTCCAATCGACTGTTATGCCCGCGTATTTTATTGCCGAGGGCGTGCCCCAGTACACGGGGTACGTTTTCAGTGCGATTGCTCTTGGGACGATGGTTGGCGGCGGAATGTATGTTGCCAGTGGAGCGCGCGTGAGTCGGCGGGTATGGCTGGTATTTGGCATACTCGGCACGGGACTTGTGATGGTTTTGCTGGGTGCCTTGATTTCACTTTGGATTGTGTTGCTGCTTGCGTTGGTGTTGGGAATCGTTAGCGGCCCAGCGTCGGCGGTCCTTGGAACCGCGACAATTGATGCCAGTGAGTCGCAGGTTTTGGGTCGCGTACTTGGGACACAAAATGCGATTGTCTTGGCTGGTCCGATGCTACTTGGGGCACCGATGGGTGCGCTTGCGGCCGCCGCTGGGATCCGAACGGTCGGCTTGGTCCTTGGCATACTGGTTGCGGCGGCTGCGCTGTGGGCAGTCCTTGGAAGTTCGTTTAGGAATATTGACGAGGTCGCGGCAAGGGAGGTAGAGGTAGATGGGTTGGAGCACGAAGCAGCTTGCTGACCTTGCGGGCGTGACGGTGCGGTCAATTCGTCACTACCATCAGATGGGTGTTTTGGCTGATCCGCAGCGGTCTTTGAATGGGTACAAGCAATATCAGATTGAGGATTTGGTGCGGGTCATGCAAATCAAGCGTTTGACTTCGATTGGGATGACACTGGCGCAGGTGAAGACGGCATTTGAAGATCCTGGGCGTGGCCTGGGCATGTTGGCGGATCTTGAGGGAGAAATTGATGCGCAGATATCTAGGCTTCAGGCGGCTAAATCAGAGGTTGTAGCAGCAAGAGAGCTGCAGCTGCGGCCAGACGTTCCATCGATCCTTGCCAGAAAGTTCGGGTATGATCAGGCAGAATCGACTGAGGAACTGACGCAGCTTGTGTTTTTCTTGAGCCAGTTGACGGACCTGTCGTCTTTTGACGTTGACGCGATAGAAGATGTAACTCTGGGTAACTTGGATGAGAAGTTTCGGAATCTTCCGGCTGACGCTGCGCAGGACGAACTCGAATCTTTGGCAGTCGCTTTATTGGGTGAACTTGAGCAGTATCGCGATGTCATTGTGGCTTCGGACGATGGCCTTGATGGCGATGAAGTGACCATGTTTTTGGTGAACTCTGCCGTAGACAGCTATTTGAACGAGGCCCAAAGGTGGGTGCTCAAAAGGGTCACTGACGAGTTGATCACCTGGGTTCGGGATGAGCGATCATCAAATGCTTTTGGCCGGTGAGTTTATTGCTCAGCCGGTGGGCGGTAGTCCACCGGCCAGGTGGAAAAGTCACCGGCCGAAAATGGGCGAGCAAGAAGACTCTCAGGTTTTCTTCTGGATATTCAGAAAGTCAGTCTTAGGCCCTGGTGTATGGAGAATGAGCTAAGCTTGCAGAGCTTCAATCGGCATCATGCGCGCGGCCTTACTCGCGGGTTGCAATCCTGCAAGGGTACCGACCATAATCGCGACAAAAAGCCCCAGAGCGGCGGTCTGTAAAGGAAAAAGAAATGGCTGGTTGTAGATTGCCGCGAACACGAATGAGGAAGCCGTGCCAACCAAGATTCCGCCGAAAGCTCCAAAAAAACTAAGCATCGTTGATTCGGCTAAAAACTGGGTCACAATTTGGGAACCCCTAGCACCAAGAGCGCGGCGCAGACCGATCTCACCGCGTCGCTCCATCACCGACACCACCATGGTATTTGCGATTCCGACCCCTCCGACTAACAGGGCAATACTGCCCAAAGCTACCCCCATCGTCTCCAGCATCGAATCGGCAACGTCCCGCCCAGCTCCCAAGTCAGAGAGCGCCGCAACTGTGACGAAAGGTGATCCAGGACTAGCTGCGTCAGCAAGAATATTGCGTAGACTTGCCACTTTACCTGGCACAGATTGCACATAAATCTGCTCCCAATCACCAACTTGAAGACCATTATTAAACGGATCAATAGGAAAATGATCTTCGACCCATTTATCTCCCAACAATACTGCCGTATTAATCGGTTCAGCTAGTTCTATAGGTGAAAGTATGCCGATTACTGAATACCATTCACTGTCAATCCATAAGTGATCTCCAATTTGAGGAGTCCCTAGGCGCAGCGCAGCTTCGGCTCCTAAAATGACTGCAGGGAGGCCTCGCGAAGAATCGTCAAACCAACTTCCGTTTTGCATGGAAGAATCTAACGCAGTAAGGAGGGTGGGGGATGCAGCAAAAACACGAAGGCTATTTGTTTCCCCTTCAGGAACAACATCATTTCGATATGCGTGGATCGTCTCAGGAACATGTTGTAAACCGCCAACAGACAAAGTGTCGTCTTGGCGGGAAATAGACTCTACTGCCGTCTTGGGCAGAGGAACAATGACCCCATCTGGCCCAGGGGAACCCTGGACTACCAGCAGGTTTGCCCCCATACTGTCCAACTCCTGTGTCAAAGCAGCGCGGTTGGAATCTGAAAATCCAGTAAGAGCCACCAAAGCAGCCACTCCAACAGCGATGCCCAACGCAGCCAAAAGACTTCGCTGGAGGCGTGAAGTCACGCCTTGCCAAGCAACTCGCCAAATGTCAGAAAATGAAAGATGGGTTCGCTTTAGCTTAACTGAGCGCATGTTTATTCTTGTTTTCACTAACGAACCCATCTAAAACAAAGAGTTTTCTATCAAAATGAGCAGCAACATTTAGGTCATGAGTGACGACAACGATGCCGGTTCCAAGGCCAGACGCCTCAAGCAACAGATCAAGAACTGCTAGTCCAGCTTGCGAATCGAGGGCACCGGTTGGTTCATCCGCGAACAATATGGATGGGTTTCGAACCAACGCCCTGGCTATTGCAACTCTTTGCTGTTCCCCGCCTGAAAGTTCGCCCGGTCGATGCTTGAAACGTCGACCAAGGCCAACTCGCTGAAGTGCCTCTCTGCTGAGGCGCATACGCTCGCGTGAACGAACACCAGCGTAAAGTAACCCAGTGGCCACGTTTTCTTCAGCAGTGAGTCCTGGTAGAAGGTGGAATTGTTGGAAAATAAAACTCAAATGAGTCCCGCGCAAAGCAGCTTTTTGCCACCCACGCATTTTAGAAGTCTGATGTCCATCAATAACCACTTCGCCTGACGTCGGTGTGCTTAGTGTTCCAAGTAAACTAAGCAACGTCGACTTTCCTGAACCAGATGGACCAACAATGGCGACCCGGTCGCCGCGTCCGATCGTGAGTGATGTCTTCTGCAATGCGGTCACAGGCGGCGAACCACGAAAAACCTTTGTCACCTCACAAAGCTCCACTACTGGCAAAATCACTTTGACATCACAACCTGGTCGCCCTCATTCACATCACCCGCAATGATCTCTGCTTTCGTACCAACTACTTTTCCAATCTTTACCGGGACTCGAATTATGTCCGTATTTGGTTGGAAGACCTCAACCGCATAATTATCCTCCGAGATCGCAATGAGCGCCGAAACCGGCACGACCAATGCATCAGTGGTGTTCTCATGAAAAATACTGATCCGGACATCCCCAGAAGGTGCGTCCTGCGCACCCTTGACTGTGATGATCACTTGCGGCTTGACTTCTTCCTGATCGCCCACAGCGGGTTTGCTGGGAAGGACAGCAGTGATTTGCCCATCCGTTTTTGAGCCATCAGGAAGTTGGACTTCAACGCTTTGTCCGGTTTCGAGCTCGCCCAACTGGGAGGGGGAGAGCGGTGCTGTGACTATTCGGGTGGGCGACGTGTAGGTAGCAGGAATGGCGTTAACGGCTCCAAGGCCAGCTGTCACTCTGTCAATCCTGATAGGAGATGCACTGGTCACGACAACGTCTCCTAGAGAGAAAATGCCCGTCCTCTTTAGGCTCAAACTTTCCTGCCACTCTTTGATTGCTGCTTTGGTGTATTTATCGAACTTCGTTCCCACATGCCCCGTGTAATATCCCATGTCAGCAAGGTTCTGCTGTAGTTGGCGCACGTCTTCGCCATCAGATACTCCAACGGACAAATCTCGCCAAAAGGGACGTGGCCCAGTCATGAGCACTATGGGCTTCCCATCACACTCGTAGACGCGCTGACCAAGACTGATTTCTGTCCCAACGTCAGGCAGGGCGGTGATCATCCCTGATGAGGCAGGGAGTTCGGCGGGCTCACCAAATGAAAGTTTCCCTGAGATACGGGTGCTAGTAAAAAGTGAGCCGCGTTCAAGGGGAACTGTGATCAGGGAACTTTGTGGCGAGTCTTCTTCTGTAGCCGACCCTGTACCCCATGGCTGCCACCACCAGATGCCAAAAGTCATTGCAACAATGACAGTGATGAAGGTGCAAATTACAGCGATTCGTTTGCCAATCATTCTTCGTGTGATCCTGTTCCCGTATGGGACGGCATGGGTAGGTCACGGAGTATGTCTGCCAAGTCAATCTTGTCCGAAGCCTCCCACCTGAACACTTCGTTTGCCTTGTAACAGGAGTTTATGGTGCTGCGCACGTCTTCTACGCTAGTTCCATCTGGGATTCTGACGACTCCTTCTTGAGGGTCTTCTACCCATGAAAAGCCTTCGCTTCGCGCGCACTTCGTGAATGCAAGTGCGCTCTCTTGCATATCAGCCATTTGCTCGGCACCTTCGGGGGTATCTTCGAAGGTGAAGTCTGGCTGCTGGAAGTCGGGCAACTTTGCTTCGCAGGATTCGTATGCTTGTTGCAGGTCCGGGTCATCAGATATGTCAGCGGAACTTCTAAATGATACCCATGCCAATCCAGTTCCTGTATCGAAGTCTTCGACGGTGAGAGGCCCTGCTGTTAGGCCATCTTTTTCGCTTGTGGTTGTAGTCTTCATAGGATTCTCTCCTGAATCTTCTATGACCAGTCCGGCATCTGTGTGAACCATGACCTGCCTTGACGAGTCACTGACGCGTGCTTCGAGGCCTTCACCTTTGAGACATGCGACCATTGAAGAGGAAAGATCTGTCGCCTCTTCAGTATCTGTAGATGTACCGGATTCACCACTGTCATCCGCTGAGCAACCAATACACGAAAGTATAAGCAGAGAAGTTGCTGCCAAACCGGTAAATCTGGTTGCCGTTTTATGAGAGCACATTTTCTTTCTCCTTTTGTGTTTTCTGATGCTGCTTACTATGTCCTTGTTTGGGTTAGCTCTTAGTCAAAAATGAGTTGACCAAGACTTGACCGATACCTGAAATACTTGGGGTATGCGTTTGCTGCTTGTTGAAGATGAGAAAGACCTAGCTACTTCCTTGGCCGATGGCCTTCAACATGATGGTTATCAGGTGTTTATTGCGGGGAATGGTCGTCAAGCAATTACAATGCTGACAGAATCTGATTTTGACCTAATGATTCTGGATCGTGATCTTCCCTTGTTGAGCGGGGACGGCGTGTGCCGTGCCATTCGGTCGCTAGGGATGAGTGTCCCGATCATCATGCTCACCGCCGCAGCGTCTGTTAAGGATCGAGTTGAGGGACTGGACCTAGGTGCTGATGATTACCTCACGAAACCGTTTGCCTATGTAGAGTTGTTGGCCAGACTTCGGGCACTTAGCCGAAGGTCAAAAGATGTTCATTCTGTTTTTGAGGTAGCCGACTTGAGGTTAGATCGAACACGGAGAGTCGTTGAACGTTCAGGGTATCCTCTCTTCTTGACGCAAAAAGAATATGGTGTTCTTGAAGTACTTATGGGCGCATTTGGGGGGATTGTGACTGTGGATGAGTTGCTTGACGAGGTTTGGGGATCCGCACTCTATACGAAAAAGGGCGTTGTTAAAACGGCTATTTATACATTGCGAAAACGGCTTGGAGAACCTGATTTGATTGAGGCTATTTCTGGCAGAGGATATCGTTTAGTGGAACCCGGAAAATTATGAGTAACTGGTCTCTTCACCGTCGTTTAGTTGTGACAATTTCTGTTGTTTTTGTTTTCGGTGCCGCTGTGCTCCTTACGTTACAGTACTTTTTCGTGCGGGAAGTTGTCGGAAAACAATTTATTACGACTTTAACTGCGGCGGGTCAGTATGATCCTTGTGCTGCAGGGGACGTTGAGTGTGAAGCCTTGGACCAATTGAGTTCAACTAATGGAGTTATTTCTATTACTGAGAGCCCTGGCCTTGCCCCCGATGACGAGGCATATGTGGAGTCGCCCCAGATTCAAACTGTTGCACAAGCGGCCAAAATTGCTGTCGGAAATCAGCTTCTCATTTGGTCGGCAGCGACATTGGCTGTTTTGGCCATTATCGCCGTTGGTGCTGCTCACTGGATAACGAGCCAGGCTTTGAAAAGGATAGTGGCCGTGAGCAATACTGCACGTTCCATTACTGCTTCGGATAGAAGTAAAAGGTTGCGCCTGGATGGGCCAGAGGACGAAATCAAGTCCTTGGCTGACACTATTAATCAGATGCTAGAGCGCCTTGACGTGGCATTATTGCGCCAAGAGAAGTTTCTGGCGGCTGCTTCACATGAACTGCGGACTCCGAACGCCATTGTTCGCACATCCCTTGAAGTTCCGGCAGTGCAGGGGCGTTTCCCAGAAGACGTCATGCCAGCCGTTACGAGGGCTCTGGTTGCGAACCAAAAAAGCACTGATCTTCTTGAGGCTTTGGCGGCCTTATCTGCTGTTCAATTGACTGAGCAGACTAGTTTTTCTGGCGACATAGAGGGGGCAGTGGCTGGAGTATTGCAGGATTGCCAGGGGTTAGCAGATGAACGCGGGATTGTGATTTCCATGCCGGAACTTGTCGAATCAGATGCCGACAGTATTGATGGACGCCTGGCGGCCGTGGCTGTTGGGAACCTAGTTCGAAATGCGATTATTCATAATATAGCGGACGGGGAAGTCTGGGTGACTTTAGCCGGTGACCATGTGCAAGTCGTCAACACTGGAATAGAGATGGCCCCGGCAGAAGTGGCAGAACTTTCGGAACCCTTTAATCGAGGTAGACAGACGTGCCTTGCTGATGGAGGCATGGGCCTTGGTCTTACGGTTGCACAAGCTGTAGCCGACCATTTTGGTTGGACTCTTACACTCTTGCCCCGCGATGGTGGCGGTCTGAGCGTGACTTTGTCCGGGTGCTTTTATGAGCAGGGGGCATAGTGAAGCCGATTGTGCTGAATCTTTGTGCGTGAACCTCAGGCCAAGCCGCCTGAGCCAAGACATTTACCTCATCCTTATTGCACCAACAACCTGAAACCGTCAGTGCAAAGTGCTCAACTAATGAGTTGCTACCAAATTTAGTATGTGACGAGGGACTGTGATAGCGAAAAACCTTCGTGAGAGTCCTGTCTGGTTGGACCAAAGCTCAAGAGCTCAGACCAATGCCTATCTGGTTATTTAGATCGTATTGCGCTTGTTGATATGCGAACTGGTGGACACGTTAGCTACAAGGCCTTTAATGGCATAAATGTTGTTTCGTCAGGGCACTTGAAGTTGCGATGTTCGGGCGACACTGGGGTTCAACCCCAGGTTTCCCTGCCTTCTGCAGCAGTCTTGTGAACTAGTCTTTTGGCTTACATCCCTATCGTATGGATGTAGACCATACTGCGGATCAATAGCAATGTAGAAGTTCGCAGAAGGATTACTGCCTGGACTATCTCGCTCATATTTTGCAAAAAGTATGGTGTAAGCCGAAAGTTCCCTGAGTATGACCCACTGTCATGGTGCGATGGTCAATCGAATGGGACTTGTGGAAATCTTGGGTAATGCCTAGTTTTAGTTAGTTCGAAGAGCCGATCTGCGTGGCCCACTGCTCAATCTTGTTCCACTGCCGGTAGTCGCCAGAAGCGGCTTTGACCATTTTCAGGATGAGTTTCTCACTGGTTTTAAGTTTCTCCGGGATGACGGCACCGGCAAACAGTTGGTGGCCTCGAAAATCTGGAAGAGCTTGTAGTGACTGAATATGAGCTGTGACGTTTGCGGGGTCCTCCTTTGGAAGTAAAGGGTCACCGACTGGCCCCGATGAAAATGCCCAAACTGGCATCTGTTCGCCAAGGCTTCGAACAGTTGGTAGAGCTGAAATTAGGGTCTTCATCCAGTTACCCATGTAAATGGCCGAACCAATAATCAGGGCATCGGCTTTTGCCTGGGCAGTGAGGTCTTGTGGCTTGATGACTTGGGCTTCGTGGCCAGCGCCGCGAAGAGTAGAAGCGATGGCCTCACCAATTTCGTGGGTGGCTCCGTGTTTGGACGCAATTACGATCAGGTATTTCATGGTTTCCTTTTTATTGACTACTTGCGCGGTCCATCAGTAACTGGACGACGTTCATGGTTGTTTGAAGATCTTGAAGGGGAATATCGTGGAACAACTCATCTAACACATGGTTCCCCACGGTTTCGACTTGGCGTAGAACACTGTCGCCTTGAGGCGTAAGCGCCACGTGAACTGCGCGGGCATCGGCAGAACTTGAGGCAAGTTTCAGGTATCCCTTTTCTTCAAGTTTGCGGGCCATGACTGAGACGTTTTGGCGGCTACTTCCAACGATCTTAGATAACTCATTGAGCGTTGGCGCCTCGCTTTGTAGGTTCATAAGGACAATCGTTAGGAGCCATTGTTTGAGTGTTAGCGGTTTAGTGACCTGGTCACCAAAGCGTTGAACCTGGTTGGCAGTTACAAGCAGTTTTCCAAATATCTCTTGTTCAAGTGTCATCCTATTCATGTCGCCTCCGATATATGCAATATATTGCCTATTAGAGCATGGGTATGTTGGAAACTCAAAACTTGGCGTCGCGGACATGTTTGCGTAATGCACTTTGGGGTCGAGAGGCTCTTCAACGTAAATGTAAAAAAGTGTAATATGAGCGACCGTGTAGGTAGTCCATTTAGGAAGTGGAAGGTGCACAAGAAATGAATGAGTTTATTGCGCCAAGCACTCCCGAATATGACGCATTTGGACCGTGGGTGTACCCGGTGACTGATGAGGCGGATATGCCGCCGATTTTTCGCGGCTTCATGGACCTACATGACCTTCAGTTGGTGCTCAAAATCCCGCGCGATATAGAGCGCAGATACGCTACCCCTGACATGGACCTTTATGACACCTTGGTGTACGTAGATGCGGACGGTGTTGGGACCCTGTCGCGGCCTCCTATGTCGGACTATGACCCAGACTTATTGCCAAAACCTTCTTGGGTAGCATGGTCTGATCTGATTGGATTTGAACAAACAACTTCCTATTTGGATGGGCAGGTTCGTTTGTTTTGTCGCGAGGCGTCGCCAATTCAGTTTTCATTCAACGCAGTCTCAGCCGACATAATTGATGACCTGTTGTCCCTAATACACTATAAGTTATTTCCCAAGAAACTGGCCTCGGGGTATTCAACTCATTTATTCCGTGATGCTGTGGGCTCAAATGACGTCGCACTTCGAAATTACTTTAATAAATTACAAAAAACCATCGAAAGTCTGTCGCCTGTATTCCGGAGAAAAACAAGACGACTAAATGGCAATGGGGCTCTTGGTGAGCCTAGCGAAAGACTCATTCCTGGCAAGCGTCTAAATGCAATAATTTTGGGAACATCTGGTCCCGATATTGTTATGGTACACCGCAGGCTCTCTGGACTTGAGGGAAGCAAGAATGATCCCTCAGTAGGGTTTACTGTACTGAGGCGCGACGCCGTGCAGGTAGAGGCGTCCCAAAACAATAAATGGATGCCCATTGATGATATCCGCCTGCCACCATCTGAAGTCGTCATTCATGCAGGTCAAGACGATGAAACGTTTTCCACCTTGTGGGACCTGTGTGAAACTCAAGTACCAATGTCCACAATGGCTGAACGAAGCGCGCCGAAGCTTAGTCATATAGAAAAGAAAAAGGTTGCGAGTAAACCCGTGACTGGTGCAGACAAGTTTCGACCGCCAGGCCAGCGGCCGGAGTCATTGGCATCGGGGCGGGACGCGTCGAAGCGTGGGGGCAATAGTGAGGAAGGGGCTGTGCGCGGTATAGATAGGTATCGGCCACCGGGTCAAGCGCCTACACTCTAATGGTTTAATCGTTTGAGACTTCGTAAAAATCAACAGGTCACCGAGCAGGAAATGGCTTGCCAGTGGCTCCAAACAATAGTATGTTGGTCGTCCCAAATGGACCTGACTGCAAAATGAACTGAGTGCTAAACATGAATAGGAAAACGGAAAGAAAAATCGCAGGTATTTTGCGTGTTGCCGTGGTAGCCATCGTTGTTCTATTGCAGCTTGCTTTGTTATTTCTACTTGTCCGATATTTGCGAAATTATGCTCTGTATATTTACATTGCTGTCCAGATTGTAGCGATATTAGGAATATTCGTGATGGTGCAGCGTGACCGAGATTCTCCGTACACTACGGCATGGATATTTGTCATCGTTTTATTGCCAGTATTTGGACTCATTTTGTATTTCTTGTGGGGGCGAAGCGATGTGAAAGGACGGGGGCCTGAGAAGATCAGGGCAGCCATTGCTGAAGGTGAAAAGTGTCTTCCAAACGGGGCTGAAGTCCTTCAGTCCCTAAAAATGCAGCACCCCGAACGAAAACGAGTGGCCAGTTATCTGTACAATGCCGGGTTTCCAATATATCAAAATACAAGTTGCGAGTACTTTCCACTGGGTGAACTTCAGTTTACTGCCTTGAAAGAAGATCTAAAAAGGGCTGAAAAATGTATTTTTATGTCTACGTTTATTCTAAGTGAGGGCAGATTGTGGGATGAAATAACGGAGATTCTTATAGAGAGGGCCAGTCATGG
>DAIOFF010000039.1:0-15770 GCA_036745855.1 Scrofimicrobium sp.
ACCTAGGCGCTCACGGCTACTACCTGAGTAATCTGTTCCATGACTCTTATCCAGAAAAAATCAGTTCAGTTGGTTCCCATTTTGTAACAGATTCTGTCGAAGACCATTCAGTCGTTGTCCTTACCTATCCAGGTGGCGTAACCAGTGTCTTGGAAACAAGCTTGGTGGCGGGTCCATTCGCACGTTGGTGCGAGGTTTATGGGACTAAAGGATTCGCAGTTGTGGACTCCCGCGATAACAAGGTCCGGGTTCATGCGTTAGGCAACTCTGATGGTAGTGTTTGGAAGGCACGCGAAAATGGACCCCAACGAAAAACCCCGCTAGCCCGATGGCTCGACGCCATTAACTCAGGGAAATCTGACGGAGATAACGTCATTGCAGCCTTGAGACTCACTGCCCAAGTTGAGGCGTCTTATGACGCAATGAAGCTAGATACATCCGTAGCTACGGTGCCGCCGAAGTTTCCCTAAGGATATATTTCGCTCACTAACTGCAATCTGAATTTTTAGATAAATACACCCATACTTCGCCGGGCAACTCTGCGTTGTCCACTTGCACAAGTGCGTGATATTTGCCTGCTTGAGCTAACTGCACAGCGCAAAGATTGTTCGATATATAGTCGCCAAAAAGAACCGTACCTGAGGGAAAGGATAAGTCGCATTCAAAAGGGGAATCCCCCATTTCATGTTGTTCACTGTCTAGAACAACATGAAATGTGACATCTCCGTCAAGGAAACCACGAGTCATAACGCTAAGCGCCGATTCATTTGCTACAGCAGGTTCAAGGCCGGTATCAGGTATAGGAAAATCCGTGGCTTCTGGAGCATACAGGTTAACCTGACCATACGATGGGGTCACGACCCTAGTGACTACTATCAATACTGGGCCTTTCCTTAGTGGGCCTTCCTTAGTGCGCTCATCCTACAGCGCAGCGCTCAATCAGGTCCGCACTAGTGGCTGAAAATACGGGCTAATGGCAGCCATTAGTGCGGACCTAATATCTGGGATGCCAGCAAATCTAAATGCCTCGCGCTATTTCTGGATAAATACTGGCACAAAGCACCCGCATACGGCCGGCGCACCCTGCTTTTTTAGTCGCACGTTATTTCATTGCTTCCAGACCATCTTGGCTGAACCGAAGCCACTTGACGCCCTCCAGAATGAAATTTATACCACGGCCCCTCACCCTTAATCTCAAGTCCAAGCTTGTCAGCCGCCGCTTGCAGCGCTTCCATGTCCGTGTTCTCGGTTGAATATGCCGCCTTCAGTTCAGGCAGAAATTCAGCAACACATTTGTCATGGGAATAGTCTTCAAAGACTGTGCTGACAAGGAAAAATCCGCCAATCACAAGAACTGCTAGACCAACTCCCGCTGATATGCGCGTACCCGTATATGAAAGATCACTTGGTTCATTGGCCTCAGGATTTCGGTACTGACGGGCAGTGAGAGTCCAGTAAACACTTTGCGGGCTAACAATTTCCCAGATGCAAAACCCAATCATGGCAATCCAACCCGTAACGAAAAGTACACCCATATTCCCCTCCATTTTTCTTCGCGACTTTCAGAATAAATGGACGTAGAGATATTTGAGTTAACCACTTACCAACCGGACACTATTTACAAAATGGTAAGGAAAGTATTAGCTGATCAGTTCATACTAGTGGCAAGGTTAGTCTGCCCTGCCAAACTCACGCATGGCGTTCAAAGCCCGCGGCTGGTCCAACACGTCCATGAAAGGCAGTGGGTTTATGCCGCAAGCGATCACATAGTTTGTGAGTTGTTCGCGCACAATGTCCTGTAGTTCTTTTTCTGCCCAGGGTTTGGCGATGAAGTGGTCAAGGTCTGCGTTGTTGACTGCGCGAACAGTGTCTTCTAGGTCGGCTTGTCCTGTGACTAGTACTTTGCGGGTTTCTTCTGTTGATTCGTTGCCGGTCAGTTGGATCATGAAGTCGACGCCGCTAGTTCCGGGAAGCCGGTGGTCGCAGAGGGCAAGTGCCAGTCGGTCTCCTTCGCGTTCGATGTCTGTTATGGTTTCCCACGCGTCTGCAACGTCTTCGGCTGGTTCTATTCGTACTGTTGGAACCAGTGGTAGTAGGTCGCGTTCAAGGGAACTGCGAACTTCTGGTTCGTCCTCAAGAATCAAGATTGATAGTTTCATTTCTCCTCCGCTTCTGCCCAGCTTGGCAAGTCAACGACTATTGATGTTCCTTCTTTTGTGCTTTGTATGCGCATTGTTCCGTGGTGGTTCCCGATGATTGAGCGTGACACGCCTAGTCCTATTCCTAGTCCGAACCTTACTTGGCCTGCTTTGGTGGTGAAGCGTGGTTCGAATACGTGTGGGAGTACGTCTTCGGGGATGCCTTCCCCATCGTCTTTGATTTCGACTTGGACTAGGCCGGGCTGCGCTGCGTGAACGCGGATGGTGATGGTGCCTAGGGTTGTGTTTGCCGTGGTGGCCTCGCCAATAATCGCTTCTGCCGCGTTTGTGATGAGGTTGGTCCATACTTGCGCTAGTTGTCCTGGTAGTCCTGCGACTTGTGGAACGTCAGAGTAGTCCCGGACCACGTCAACGGCGTCTAGTTTGTGTGAGAGTAGGCGGATTGCATCGTCTAGGCTTTGGCGCACGTCGACGGGTACGGATGGGCCGCCGTCGGGACGCGCGTAGGAGCGCAGTGACGCAACTAAGGCTGTTATTCTTTCCGAGGCGGAACTGAGGCTGCGAAAATGTGTACCTATCGAGGCTGCCTTTTCGGCCTCGTCAAGCGAAAGTCCATCTTTCTTGCTAAGCCCGCGAACTAGCTGAGTGTCGCGGATACCGGAGAGTGATAGGCGCTGGGCAATTTGGGCGTCGCCTGTGATTTTGGTGAGTTCGCTTCGGAGGTGGCGCTCTTCACGGGTAGATAAGGCTGCGGCGTCTAAAGCGTCAGACATGATCGCGAGCACCGATGACGCCCACGCCTCCCCAGGGGAGCCTTCAATGAGTGTGGTGACGTCTTGCCTCAAATAGTCGGTTATGCGGTTGATGGCGGCAAGCGGATTGTTGAGTTCGTGGGCGACGCCTGCCGCTAAAGTCCCAAGTGAGACCATGCGTTCTTGGGCGACAAGTTCAGTTCTAGCGTCCTCCAGGTTCGATAGGGCTGTTCGAAGTTGAGAGCGTTCTGTTGCAAGTTGTTCAGATAGTTCTGCGTTTTCGATGTGAAGTTGTTCTGCCCTGCGCAGGCGCCTATCCAAAGAGCGCACAAAAAGTGTTGCAACCAGAAGAGCGATGTCGGCGCGCGCTTCGATTGCCTTATTCAGTTGTTCAACAGTTAGGCGAACGGCTTTCACTTCGGTTGTTGTGACTGCATTTAGTAATGCTTTACGTCCTTCGCTAACCGCCAGCAACCCGATGATCCGCCCAGTGGATTCTTCGTGCATCACGATGTCCCCACCTGGGCTTTCGTGGATTAGGGCGACTCTGCCGTCCAAAATCAGTGTGACCTCATCAACCCATTGGTCTTTGATTGTGAGGCGTGTGCTGGGTGGGAAAATAATGCGCGGCTGTTTGCCAAGACTCATTTCAATCTGGTCAAGGACCTTTTCAATGATGACCGAATCTGAATGGGGGCTTTCAAAAAGTGATGATGCACGCTGGGCTGAACCTGGTATTTGGTGTTCTTCAAAACGCGATATTTGCCCATGGACGTCTTCAATGAATGTCGTTTGATTCAGTCCGTGCGCGTAACCCATCCAGTCCAGTCGGCCTTCATTGGCAAGCCATGAGACCCCTTGCACTTCAAGAGAGGTAGTCATGACCATTATTCGCGAATGTTTAAACACATCAAGGGCAACGATTGGCTGCAATAGACTGTCAGCGTCTGGCATGTTTTCACTGATGACGGCCACAACTACAACCACCTGCTCATCAATGGACTTTGATCCTGGGACATCACTGAACCGAGATAGGACGTCCGCTGTAGTGGAGAAGTGTTCAACGCGACAATTTATGCACACTTCTGAGCCCAATAGGTGCGCGAGGTCGGACGCTATTTGCCCCTCGCCAATAACAATTCCGCGCGGCACCTGGCTATTTTGGATCACTAGTTAGACCACCCCCATCCACTGCCAAACTGTCGGCATCAAAAGCGCTAATAATATTGTCGAGGCCAACCCGACTATAACCCCAATAATCGCCATATATTTCACTGAGACCATTCCAGTTGAATACGCGATCGCATTTGGCGGAGTTGAGATTGGCAGTGACATACCAAGCGAAGTTGAAATAGCGACAATCGCTGCAATCAGTACAACATTTGTGTCACCCAAAGATGCAGAAATTGATATTGCAAGAGGCACTAACAAGTTTGCGGCAGCTGAATGCGACATTACATTCGCGAAGCCAAGCCCTATTAACGCCAAAACAAGAACGACTCCCATTGCCCCAAGCGACTGCCAACTAATGGAGTTGACAATCCACGCGTCAAGCCCAGTAGCGCCGACGCCTGTCCCAAGGGCGATTCCCCCAGAGACCAGCCATAAGACTGGCCAATCTAGTTTCTTCACATCACTGCCCCCCATAACACGAAGACAAAGCAGTGTTACAACAGGGAGAAGACCGATTGTATTCGATGACACGCCATGAAGAGGCTCAGTCATCCACAAAAGCACTGTAAGGGCAGCAACCGAATAGAAGGTTTTTGCTTTGGGGGTGAGATTCCAGTTGGGTTCAACCTCAACATCAATTTTTTCGCCTTTAGGCACAAATATTACGCAGATAAGCAGCCAAGAGGCAAAAAGAATGACGAGCGCGAAAGGTGTTGCCATTGCAGACCATTCAGCAAAAGAAACATGCACCCCGTCTGCTTCCAAAGCACCAATGGCAATGGCGTTCGGCGGCGTTCCAACAGGGGTTGCAATACCACCAACATTTGCAGCAAGCGGTATTGCTAGTGCCACGCCCGCACGCGCTTTCAAGTTCTTAATGGAGTTCAAAATGGGGATGACAACTGCAAACATTGTAGCTGTGGTGGCGGTGTTTGACATGAATGCTGACAAAATACCGGTGATCAGCATTAGACCCAAAACAGTCGACCTGGCCGACCCCTTGAAAGGGCGCAACATTACCGCAGTAATGTTCTTATCTAACCCATATTTTTCTGCGCCTTCAGCAATCATGAAACCACCCAGGAACAAAATGATCACGGGGTTCGCTAATGCTGAGAAATAGGAAGCGGCAGGTAATGCGACCTCGGCCAGCTCAGGATTTCCCCCGGTCGCATCCCACGGCGAATCCTTGGCCACCAACAGTACCTCTAGGAAAATCACCAACATCGCCGTCGCGGTCAGCGGCACCGCTTCCGTAATCCATAAAACAATGGCCAGCAAGAAGATAGAAAGCATCCTCTCACCGGGCTCTTCAAGGCCTGGAACATCCACAAAAAACGGGATCGCGAATGCAATCACGCCAAGAATCAGACCAACCTTTTGGACTGTTGTCAGTGATGAAACAGACCCAGTTTTTGTGCCAGTTCCAGGCGGACTGGTATCGCCAGACGGGCGACCGCTTTTACCCCGCTTTGATACGCCGCGCTCAGAGCCATTCGAAGAAACCGCATTCTTATCATCTTTGTCAGAAGAGGTCATACCAAAAGACAACCACAAATGACTCAGTTTTTTCGCGATTTGGAGAACCAACTTTGTCTACTCAATGATGCTTGGTCGTCTCACAAACTCTGAATCACCATTGAAATATGGCTCTATATTCTGGTTTAAGTCCTGCCCCCCACTCACCTCCATTAATCACTATGCTAGGACTAGTGTCCTATTTTGTTTTGCTAAAAACATTCCTTTCAAAATAGGACACTTACCTGTACATGCTGAAGGTCATTTAGTCAAAAAGACTTGAAGTCCACTAAAAGCTACTTGCATAGGCAATACTGCCTTAATCGCGCTCTACATGATCCTGACAGCGTCCCACCTCATACCCGTAAACAGACTTTCTTCGAATCAGGTCCGCACTATTGGCTGTTTTTCCTTGCAGTTTTCAGCCATTAGTGCGGACCTGATTTGTTGCGAACTCTAAGGGCGTTTGTCCAAACCATGGGGTTCCTTCGTCTTGCCCGCCGCATCCTTGGAGGTATCCATAGGTTTTGGAAGCGTAAAAATGGTGTCAAAAAGCAAGGTGAACAGGAATGTGTATATCAAGAAGAAAACAAGGATTGAAAGTTCCATTGTGAAGGCTCGCCATGGGCCCACGTCATACCACCACATGTACAAAGGCACGACGAACGCAATAAGTCCACCCTCATAGAGGACCGCATGTACCGCACGTCGAAGGAAGCTGCGGCCACCTACTTGCCTGCGCTCCCAAAACTCAAAAATAGAGTTGAAAACGTAGTTCCACACAACCGCAATTGCTGACACAGCTACTGCGACCGGCACTGACTCGGCTGCGCCCCCTGTGCTTAGAAACATCAGCAGGATTGTTGAGAAAACAATTCCGAACAGTTCGAAGAAGAAAACGTAAATGACGCGCCGAAGTTTTGTTGGCAGAGTAAACATCTGAAGTCTGGCTCCCAGTTCTGGTTCGTAGAACCGGACCGCCCCGGCTAACCATTTCGTGTAACAGGTCTTTGAAAATCCCATCAGGCTGCGGTTTCTGCCTCAACCAGTTAAACACAAAGCGTGGGCGTGATCAAGAGGAAATAGTATGCATTTCATCTCCAGTGAAAAAGACTTCACTGCCTTACCTTTTTGTGAATACTCACATTTACCCGTTTAGCGTGGACGAGAGTAGCCCTTTTGCTGCCAAAAGGTGCATCCTTTTGAGTATGAGAATATTGTCCATTCAATCAGCAGTTGCGTACGGCCATGTAGGGAACTCAGCAGCAGTGTTCCCAATGCAGCGTATTGGGCACGAAGTCATGCCCGTCTATACAGTTGTTTTCTCCAATCACACAGGATACGGGCAGTGGGCTGGTCCGATGCTGACAGGCGACGACGTTCGAGGAATCGTCACTGCAATCGACACGCGCGGTGGGCTAGATGAATGCGCCCTGGTCCTGTCGGGTTATCAAGGTGGTTCATCCATTGGGGACGCAATCCTTGATTCAGTGAAACTGGTGAAACAAAAGAACCCCGCTGCGGTTTACGCTTGCGACCCGGTCTTGGGATCCGCAGATAAAGGTTGTTTTGTGTCGGACGAGGTGCAAGAACTAATCCGGGACCGGGTGGTCCCCCAAGCTGACATCATCACGCCAAACCAGTTTGAGCTGGGATTCCTTACTGGCACGGACCCTCATACGCTTGATGAAACATTAGAGTCAGTTGAACTGATCCGCTCTAAAGGCCCATCAGTCGTACTAGTTACATCGTTTCTTCGACCAGACCGCCCTGAAGGAACTATTGAAATGCTTGCTGTCACTGATGATGGTGCGTGGATAGTTCAAACCCCACACCTGCCATTCAAAGCCAGCGGGTCAGGGGACGTGACAGCTGCACTATTTACGTCCGCGCTGGTAGACACCGGTGATGCTGGGAAGGCATTGGGTCGCACGGCAGCCAGCATATTCGAACTTCTAGAAAACACATATAAGGCTGGGGCCCCTGAACTGCTCCTTGTGGAATCACAGGAAGCGTATGTGAACCCAGTTCATTCTTTCGAGGTGAAAAAGATTAGGTAGTCCCCTAAACATGCTGTGGCAACTGCGGACAGACTTTCCGCAGTTGCCACGAGGGGAACATTCATATCTTGTTTGCTTGTATTAGTAAACGTTCCGCAAAATCATTTGATAAATAAGAATATCAAGATCAAAGATATTCAACATGAGATTAGGTCATAGATGATAATCTCATGTGTCTTCGACACAGTGTACTCAACCAAATACTGTTTCAACTTAAAGAAAGACCTTTATGCTTCTTGACGAATTTCGAGCCGCGATGGCCGCTAAGCAACCCATTGAACCTGAGACCGCATTGGCCGAAGTAATGCATTCTGAAGCCGATGAAGCGATCAGATTATGCATGCGCCTAAACACTCAATACACGACTCCAGAAGAGCGCATTGCCATCATGTCTGAAATAGTTGGTCACGCAGTGCCAGCCTCGTTCCGCATTTTCCCACCATTCACAACTGATTTTGGGAAAAACATTCGCCTCGGCGAAAGAGTGTTCATCAACAGCGGATGTCGCTTCCAAGATCAAGGCGGAATCACTATCGGCGATGATGCCTTGATCGGACACAACGTGGTCCTTGCAACACTGAATCATGATATGGCTCCTGATAAGCGGCAAACCGTTATCCCCTCGCCAATTATCATTGAAGATCATGTTTGGATCGGGTCAAACGCAACCGTTCTAGCTGGCGTAACCATTGGCAGCGGATCTGTAATTGCAGCTGGCGCAGTCGTAACCAGCGATGTCGCGCCAGGCATTGTCGTTGGCGGAGTACCTGCACGCAAGCTCCGTGACATCACATAGAGCCCTTAATGTGTTCTAGCTTTATCGCCAAAATGCATTAAATCCCTCGTGAAGAAAGCTTGCAAGAAAACAATATTAGCTGTCGTTTAATAAGGCTTAGTAAATCTCTTCCCAAGATAGAACCTGGTGTTCCAACGCTCCTGAATCACGGCATGCCTGGTTGTGTATATCCACGACAAACTTGAGGAATAATGGGATGTCAGAGCAAGGATTGTTTTCGGGAAACAGCGTTCCCCCCGATTCATGCTGCTTATGCAATGAGTTAGCATTCACGCACGCCTGCCTCGAATTACCCTTCAAAAACTCCGTATTGATGGATTTCGAATTTGGACCAGTAAGCAAACCTGCATTTTTACCAATTTGGCGAAAAACATCACGCTCGCAATACTGATTGGTTACATTTCGGATGTGCATTACTAACCATGCATCAATGGACGGATTACTGATTGCCCACCTGACCTTCCCACTTACCCTTTCAGCCTGGGAAACAGGACAAAGCGCTCTCAGCGTATTTTGATAATCATCCACGTCAGACATGATCCACACAAACGCGGATTTATCATCCAAACTCACCAAGCTCTTAGCATAACTGCACAAGCTTCCAGGATCTGAAGCGTGAGGATTTGTCGGCTTCAAAAGGATGTGATCACCTGGCAGCTGTGAGGAAACCCACTCAACGTACTCGACCTCAGTTTTTTCACCTTCCGTAACAACCCAGATCAGAGACTTTTGTTTTAGATGTTTGCTTTTGCGTTTACGGTCACGCTCTTTTTGCTTACTTAGACGTGAACGGCCAGTCATCGTGGTACCACCGGTGATGCAATCGCACCATAGCGACCCAATAAATATCGGTGAAAGATGTCTTCACCTTTCCTTGGATCAAAGTCCCATAAAGAGACCATCGTGGCAGCACCTTCACGGTCTTTTTCAGTGAGCCAAATCTGGTCACGCTCAAGCGGTCTTGATATCCCTGGACTGTCAAGCATCAATGTGATGTCGTGGGTTGTGAAAATCAGTTGCGCTTGATTCGGATTTGATTCTGGGTCAGCAAACTGTTCAACCAGCTTACGAACAAGTAACGGATGCAAACTGGTATCTAGCTCATCAATAACCAAAGTGCCCCCCACGTTCAAAGCTTGCAGCGCGATACTTGCAAATGCTGTCATTGCGACAGTCCCCTCTGACTCCTGTTCCTGCCTCAGATGGACTGCACTCGCCCCACTTCGGTGCTCATACACCAAATATGTGGTCTCATTCTCAATGAGTTCATCGATATCTATGTTTACTTCTTCGCTAATTTTTGCCACCTTTTGCCGAATGGCTTCATAATATTGATTCGGCAGATGCTCAACGTGAATCCCACAGATACCCAAATCTGCTGCGCGCAAGAAACGATTCAATGACTCACTGAATTTCTCATCCCCACCTTCCAGCCGTCTCGCAATCTGCGGCAAAGCCTGTTGGTAACGATTTGCCGAAAAAAACTCAATGCTTGAGGCAAACCAATTAGAGACTGCCAGTAAAGGGTCCTCAGGAAACCTTGATGAACTTGCTAGAAAGAGTTCTCCACTCTTTGTAAGTTTTCGGATCAAATCTTTTTGTCCGCGCATAAGCGTGCCCCACACATATTTACACCCATCAAAGGACGTATCATCCCGCTCACGCGCGAACACCATACGCCACTGTTTCTTCGGCGCACAAACACGGGCATACAATTGTTCTTGAACTATTACGTTTTCAAGTACCGAATACGCATAGGAATACTCAGACTTTTGACCAGCCCCATCAATGGAATCGGCAATAAATGTAATCTCAAACTCTGTAGGTTCAAGCCTATGTGTGTCATCAAGTAAAAATGGTTTTCCATGTGCTGCCCTATTAGGTAAAGCATTAACATCGCGCACTATTTGAGCGAGTGCCCTAAAAAAAGTACTCTTCCCTGAAGCATTAGCCCCGAAGACCGCAGCAACTGCCCCGATTTCACTTCGCCAACCCATTTCACGGGCAACGTCGGGCAGCGAATTACTGATTTGTGTCGGCCGCACCATCGAAAACTCAAACTCATCACGGAACGCTTCAAAGTTTCGAACCATTAAAGATTGCAACATGCAATCAGACTACCTCAACTAGACTCATTTTTGCGATTTTTCTGCACAAACCGACTGTTTCATCAAGGCGTATTTAATCTAAGAGAACACTGACTGTTGGATCGACGCAAGTCACGCAGATATCATTTGCCCTAACCTACAGGCAGCATCTGGAAGGCCCTAAAACCTCGGGTCGCCCTCACCTTCAATGGAAAACCTTTCGAACGGAGTTACGGAATCGTATGACATCTCCCGACTATAAAGTCTTCCTTGATCATCTACCGCAATGCGGCCTCCCGCCGCTATATCTATTATCTTCGCATTTCCCTGAACAGAGACTTCTGTCAATTCAATTTTCTCTCCAGACTTGTATGCATCGTAAATGTCAACGTCAGGACCTAAATCCCATGTTCGACCATTATTATCGAGAATAATTGATTTACGTGCCTTCAGTGGCACGCCACCATCTGGAATCGGAGAGACCTCCACAAGAACATCCGCGTAGGCGCCAAGTTCGCGAAAGTAAATGCACCCATCACGTCCAAAGGCATAAGAGCCTTCTAGTCGCTCCACTGCAACATCTGGCGTGATATCCTTGGCCGTTGCTCGACACACTGCCTTATCGCAATATGCAATCGGTTTTCCATCAATAGAGTCTGCTAGGCCAAATCGGTCCCACACAATTGCCTGACCTTCTGGGGCTTCCACGCGTTGGGTTTCCGCAGAATTCTCTCTTATCATCCAGTGACTGCCATCCATATCAACGAACCCACGTCCAGCTAGGTAATCAACTTCTACCCCTTTGGCTTCCTCTGACAATTCGAGGAATACGCCATCAGCCCCAGAATGCCAAACCCACAAGCGCCCCTCAGTGTCAACAGCATAAGCGCCAAGTATGTCGCGAAACTTTACGTCATTGAAACCGGGTTCATCTGGTTCTATTCTTAGAAGTTGGAACCGTGAATGCGGCCCTAATGTTATTGTCCAGAGTTTTCCGTTTTCGTCGATAAAATTCTGCATACTGACTTTCACAAACTTGACGCCTCCTCCTCCTTTTACTTTTTCCAGGGTTTCAAAGTACTTCATTTTCTTGCTGTCAAAATGGCTCATAGTAGCCCAAACTTCACCTTCGTCGGAAATGGAAAAATTTCCATCAGTGCGATTATCAAAGGTTAGCGGGGAACCCAGAAAAGTTTCTTCACGAGGCGCGAGGGGCAACACCCCCGTCACCACCAAAGCCACCACAGCAATAACAGCCGCTCCTATTCCACCCACCAAGAATCCGATCTTTTTCTTGGATTTGTGCGGTTTAGGAGGTGCCATATAGTACCCATTTGTGGTTTGTTGATTCCGCATTTGCCGCTGGGCAATCACCCGTTGAACTTCAGGATCGCCTGTGGAATAAAGCCATTGGAGCAGTTCTGGGTATGCGCCCGGATTTGCAGCCACGGTGGCCCGAAGTTCCGGGTAAGCCTCGGTTAGGAAACGCAGTGTCTCTGCGCTACTTTGCGGATTTTGTGCTTGCATCCATGCGTTTTGATCAGCCACCAGGAATACTCCGTTTCGCGATTTTGCCGCCACCCATAACCCCGCCGCTATTGGTGTTGACAGAGGTCAGGGCGCGCGGCATGAAATCAAGCTCACTATTAGTAGGTACCAATCCAGCATATTGGGTCATCACCAGCGACAAAAGTTCATCTTATGCTGGAGGCCTGCAAAGTTGAGAATGTGACGGCCTTGGTCTACGCCCTTCTTGTCAACCAGGCCATGTAAATCTGGGCAGTACGTTGGATCTTTGAACGCGACTAGATTTCACAGCAAACATATGGCTTTCCGCACTGACAAGCAATATACTTTCCACTGTGGAAAGCAATTTTGATGATGCCGCAGTGACGCGAGACTTTGCCATGACTTCCCTAGAAAATGCACGAAATGCGCGTGAGGCAATTCTTTCAAAAACACTCTTGCCTGCCTGGGCGTGTTTTTTACCCGGAGCTTGCGTGGGCATGCTAACCATCGGGATTGGAACGAAATGGGGCTCACCATGGTTTTCAGTGGCAGCCACACTACTTGGCATCGCTACGTGTATCATCGTTTTTGCTCTTCAACACGCCAAGGGGATCTCACCATGGAGGACCGAACCACCAATAGTTTGGATTAGCGCAATCACCATAGTTCTAATCCCGCTTTTAGGTGGCTCCATTATGAAGTTTTATACCCTGGAAAACCTCATTATTATTGTCTGGGCAATCTTTTGTGCCATTTGCTCAGGTTTCCTTACTTACTGGTTCAATAGACGCTACGCCAACAAAGCGGCAACCATATGAGCGATGCAAAACTGGACCCAATCATCCATCCTGCAAATAGACTAAAAATCATTGCAATGCTGGACGCTATGCGTACAGATGTAGAGTTCTCCGTCCTAAAAAACGCTTTAGGCGTCTCAGATTCTGTTCTTTCCAAACAACTAAAGATCCTCACAAAAGCCCACTACATAGAAACCAAAAAGGTCTTAGGTAAAGGAAGACCGTCAACGTGGGTTTGTTTGACCTCGAAAGGAAAAACTGCATACGGCGAACATGTCGCGGCGCTAAAAGCCATTCTTGACGGAACCCTATGACCAAAAATGCCGCTTGCTAAAAAGCGCCGCGCCCACCCTCACAGTTCCTTCACCTAGTTCCCTACCCTGCCACCTCATCGAATCATGCAATGTCAAGTATTTTTTTGGAATCTGCTCTATCCTGGTTAACAACTGACTGACTGGTGAGTAACCATGAAGCCGTGGCTACCAAAGTCAGTTAGCAAGTAATGCCGTAAGCCGCCTTCACCGGCGGCAAACGAGCAGCTGATTGAAACTGTCAATGTAGACGAGGACCAGAAATGGAAAGAAAGATTACACCTTCGATTGTGCTGGCCAGGCGCGCGGGTATTGCCACCACCGCCTCGGTCGCATTAATCGGAGCTTTACTAACATTGCCCGCTACCGCGGCACCCGATGAACCAGACTTGGTTCATGGAACGTATTCGACCCTTCGAAACAACAGTGCAATGTGGGTGGACTTACCGTCTGCCCAGTTGAACCCAGAACAAGAAATAGATGCGGACGCGACAGTAACTATTGACGCCTCGCAAACATTCCAAAAATACAACGGACTTGGAATGTCCATCGACGAAACCGCCGTTGCGAACTTGTTTGCCCTTCCAGAGGCCGAACGAAGAGATGTCATCAAAAACCTTGTTAGCCCCACTGAAGGGGCAGGCATGGATCTGTTCAGGATCCCGATTGGCAGCTCTGACCTGATTCAACACCTGCCATTTTGGTCTTATGATGAACTACCTGACGGCGTTGAAGACGACTTCGATCTTGAGTATTTCTCAATCCAACGCGATATTGATATGCACATTATCGAAGCCATCAAACTTATTCAAGAATACAATCCAGACGCACATTTCTTTGGATCAGCATGGAGTGCGCCTGCTTGGATGACAACAACAAACACCTTTGTAGGCTATGTAGCTCCAAATCCAAACGGTAACGGTTTCTACCAGGCCAGCAAACTGCGCGACGATTGCATTGATGTATTCGCCCGCTATTATGCAGAGTTCATCAAAGCATACGGCGAACAAGGCATTGTTATTGATGCAATCACCCTATTGAATGAGCCAGGGATGGACGTTGTTTACCCCGCAATGGATATTTCTATTGAGCAACAGCAAAAACTGGCTCTTGCAATTAAGGCAACTTTCGAAGATGCTGGTTTGTCTGCTGACCTTTGGATGCATGACTTCAACTTCTGGGATTGGCGCGACCCCAACAGCACAGAAACCAAGAACTACTATCGGATCTTTGAAGACTCCGCAGATGGCTCCATCACCAGGGAAGACATGCTGGAAGCCGTTGATGGCATTGCCTTCCACCCCTATTGGGGCGAGTCAACCGTCATGCGTGATGCAAATGAAGAAACTGGCCTTGCAACACACATGACCGAAACCAGTGCTCACTCGGCAACAATGGCAATGGAATACCTTCGCCTAAACGTCAGCTCTCACGTTTTATGGGCACAGATTACCGACCAAACTGGCGGAACGCTTCACTGGACAGACCGCAGGGATAACAACGTCGACTGGGATCAAATCGGCAGAACAGCGAAATGGCGCAACCGGCTGGTCACCGCAAATCTCCAATCCGGGAAAGCTAGCTACAGGGTTGACCTTGGTGGTTTTGGACAGATTGCCCGCTACCTTGATAAAGACGACATTCGGGTCCAGTCAAACGATCCAAACAATCTAGTTACTGCCGTATTTCGCGACAGCGACAATAACTTCACCGCTATTGTCCAAAACACAGGCAACGCGCGAACTGTCCGCTTCGAAATGGATGGCCAAAACTTCACCTCTGAAATACCTGGGCAAAGCATGGCAACATTCCAGTGGGAAGGCGCAAAAGATAATACTGTCGAGGTCTCAACGGCCTCTCGCTGCGTAGCAGGTAAAGTCACCTTAGTTACGAGCATTTCGAATAAAGGCGACGACGCAGTATCTGGCACAATAAACACCCCATTTGGCAGCAAGAATGTCACGGTTAATGCAGGCAAGAGCGCATCACAAGCATTTTCAACACGTTCAGTAACCATGCCTGCCGGTGAGGCAACCTTTGAAGTTGAAGGAGGCGAACCGATCACAAACCCATTTGAAGCCGCAAACTGCCAATAAGCGGCTTCGTTTTTCCAATGTGAATAGTTGAGGTGCCAGGGAGCGTGATCCCCGCGTTCCCTGGCACCTTTTTGCACCTAGGCCAGAACTAGGGAGCGACAGTCACTTTGATTTGCGACCAAACGTCAAATTTGAAGCAACAAAACGCCAAAATATTGGCGACCATTGCAGAACGAGACTCTGAATAGTGTTACACCGGTAGGCGGGGAAGCGGAGCGACTGCAAATAGTAGATCCTCTTTAAAAAGGTTGCTTTCGCACCTAGTTCAAGGTGGTTTTCCAGAGGCAATAGCCAGGAAATCACGCAGCAGAAAAGCCTTCTTCGACAATTATGTTGCAGATATAGTCAATCGAAATATTATTCAAATTCTAAATATCAAAAAGGGCACACAAAAGCGCAACCTCATACATTTACTTGTGACGCGTTGCGGAAATCTGGTAGTTCCCGCCAAGCTGGCCAGTGATCTACATATATCACGAAACACCGTAGAAACTATTTATCACGGTCAGAAA
>DAIOFF010000040.1:0-15684 GCA_036745855.1 Scrofimicrobium sp.
ACGGTTCCTGTTCCAAAGTCCAAGATAGTTGACACACTGGGCGCTGGCGACGTTCTTCACGGCGCTTTTGCCCATTTCATTGTCGGAAAAGAGATAACATTTGACGCATTTATTGATGCACTATCAAATGCGGCAGCCATCGCATCGGCTTCTTGTGAACACTCGGGGGCTTTGGGGTGGAAAGCTGACTACTATATAAAAGATCAAAAATACCTTCGAGAGGACGAAGATGAATGAGTTGACTGTAGCCGTTGTTGGAGCCACCGGTCAGGTAGGTGGTGTCTTGCGGGCACTACTTACGGAGCGGGACTTTCCTGCTACGTCTGTTCGTTTCTTCGCATCTGCGCGCTCAGCCGGTAAACAGATAGCCTGGAAAGGCACGAAAATCACCGTTGAAGACGTTGAAGCTGCATCCGTGGAAGATCTTCGGGGCATTGATATTGCTCTCTTTTCTGCCGGCGCTACGGCCTCGAAAGCATACGCACCAAAGTTCGCAGAAGCTGGCGCGGTTGTAGTAGATAACTCTTCAGGATGGCGAAAAGATCCCCAGGTTCCACTGGTTGTCACTGAGGCGAACCCTGATGCCATTAAAGATCGCCCCCTTGGCATTATTGCGAACCCAAACTGCACGACAATGGCAATCATGCCTGCGCTTCGCGCGCTAACAGACGTAGCAGGTTTGGAACGTCTGCGGGTTTCCACCTACCAGGCTGTATCAGGCTCTGGTGTCAGTGGGGTTTCTGAGTTAGCAGGGCAGGTACGTGAACTTGTTGTATCAGGTCAGCCAATTGAAGAACTCACATTCGCGGGCGATGCCGTCCAGATTCCAAAACCTGCAGTATATGTTGCCCCCATCGCGTTCAACGTGGTGGCGCAAGCAGGTTCATTTGTCGATGACGGAAGCGGGGAAACCGACGAAGAACAAAAGCTTCGTTTCGAATCCAGGAAGATTCTGGGGCTTCCAGATTTAGCCGTATCAGGTACATGCGTGCGCGTTCCTGTCTTCACAGGTCATTCGTTAGTAGTGCACGCAGAGTTCAAAGACCCTATTTCTGCCGAATGGGCAAAAGAGATTCTTGCCAGCGCACCAGGGGTTGTACTAGATGAAGTACCTTCACCTCTAAAAGCCGCTGGCGCTGACCCGACCTTTATTGGCCGTATCCGCGAAGACCAGTCAGTTCCTGACGGTCGCGGATTAGTCTTTTTTGCGTCGTCAGACAACCTACGCAAAGGGGCTGCACTCAACGCAGTTCAAATAGCTGAGATAGTGGCGTCCGAACTGGCGTAAAAAGAATCGCAATCATAATGCGGCGGATCTATCCGACTCAGGATATCCGCCGCATTATTATTTAGGCAGATCCTTCAAGGGAAGAGATCAGTCCATCCTGCCCAAAAATTACGTCAATATGGCCATCCATAAGGCTAAGTTTGATGCCAGATGAAGATTCAGAGACCGTTATTCCTTCCCGCTTTTGCGCATAGGACAAAACGGCGTCTCTGTGATTTGCAATCAGTCCTGCCCGCAACGCCTCAGTAATAGCGGCTAAAGACGTTGCCATCTTCGCGGGCGGCAGCGAAAACTCATCTTCATTTTCGAGGACAAACCAGATTACTGACCCATCTTTTCCAGTTGGACCACCATAGATTAGTGGGGTAGGGAGGTCTGCGAGCGCCAAAGCCGCAAACATGAAATCTGCGGGAACTGCGCACTCTGGACCAGAGTAAGGAACAACCTTCCAGTCATCTCCAAGTGGCCCTTGGCCAATCTTGTGACGCGCTGTGGTAAACGGTAGGAACTGTAGTGCTTCACCTAGATCATGTACTTTCCTTGATAGGGCAAAAACATCATCAGAAGAGTCTTCCGCCCCATCCCACGCCCAAATCCAGGTATTGCTTTCACCTTCAACGGTTCCAACAACATGCGGGTGAAACATGGCCAGGGGAGCGCTGTTAAAAAAGAACGCTGCTGGCTTCCCAAGCGTTGCTTGCCAACCGTAATCCTTGTACCTTGTCGAAAACACTGACTGTGCTTCAAGATGAAGGATGACAACTAAGTCACGCAGCTTTGCGATCACGTTATCAGTCGGATCGATCTGAAGGTTCATCTTGCTCATGGTCCTATCGCTTGGTTGCAGGGCTTGGTAGGTTTCCTTGCCGCCGCATTGCCACAAGCTTGCACCCTGCTTGAGACAAATTAAACCCTAGTCTGAGACTAACCAATAGGTCAAAGTGTCCATGCGTGATCCAAATTTGAGGTAAAAATTCCATATATGTGTTTAATGTTTTTCCTGGTAGAGGGTTATTTGGGCGAAAGCCCAACATCAACCACCCGTTATAACCATATGTGGAAAACGTCACTTTGTGGGGGACATAATTTCCGCCCTGGGTTTTCCGCTCTGCGGGCATCGAAACCCAAACACTCCAAATAGTGTATGGCTTACATCAAACAACCATAACTTTGCACCGAAAAGGACAGATCGTTCTGTTACTGCACGTCAAGGCCCTAATGGTCATAACACTAGAATCGAATGACAAGTCAGAATCAGTAGCGGGGCCTTCTTGAGCTAAAGTAGCTTCGCGCCATTTCCGGGTGCCAGATGATGGATCCTGAACTCTTCCCCGAAGCTCCAGGTTGAAACGGCCTTGACTATTTCCTGTACCTTCCAAGGTGTCGTGAGTACTAAAACCGTCGGACCTGCTCCAGAAATGAATGCCGCGAATCCTTCTTTACGCAAGGCAGACATTAGTGCATGCGACGTAGGCAAAAGCTCACGCCTGTAATCTTGGTGAAGCCAGTCTGCCGTCGCGGGATAAAGCAATTCCGGCTTTGCAGCCATTGCGTGAACCAAAAGTGCAGACCTAGCTGTATTCGCGGCAGCATCTTGGAAGTCAATCTTGGCAGGTAGAACACCCCGAGCTTTTGTCGTTGGCAACTGGAACTGGGGGACAAACGCAATTGCCACAATGTCTGGGTGAACCGTTGAAGTGCAAACGCGAACGCCTAAGTCCGATGCGGCGGCCTCAAAATCGCTCCAAGTAATAACAAAACCACCAAAGATTGCCGGAGCAATGTTATCCGCATGTCCTTCACGCACATATGCTTCGCGAAGCAGCCAATCCCGATCTGGTTCTTCGCCTGGTCTTGCTAAACCCCAGGCAAGCAAAAGACCTGCCACCAAAGCAGCAGACGAAGAACCCAGTCCACTACCGTGAGGAATGGTGTTGTGCGCGCTAAGTCGAAGCCCTGGAACTGAAACATTCAGTGAAGACAACGCTTCAAGGGCGGTCGCAATCACCAAATGGCTTTCATCACGGGGGACTTCGTCAGCCCCCTCACCTGAAAGCTCAAACTCAAAACCATTAGGAATTACTTCTAGTGTTGCTTCATCAGTCCAGTTAAGGGCAAGGCCAAGTGAATCGAATCCAGGTCCAAGATTTGCGCTGGTAGCTGGAACTTGAACAGTTGCCCGTAAACCAACTTTCAAGATTTGATTCATGCCAGTGCGCAAGCCTTGGCAACTTGATAGACATCTGCAGGCACTATTTCGGCTTCAATGTCCCGGTCCATCAAGGCAGTATCAATATCTTTGAGGCCATTACCTGTGACCGTGATTGACACTGTCAACCCCTCTGGTACGCGTCCAGCCGAGTGTAACTTCATAAGACCAGCAACTCCAGACGCCGAAGCCGGCTCAACAAAGATTCCTTCTTGCGCTGCCAAATAAGACTGAGCAGAAAGAATTTCTTCATCCGTCACGGCTTCAATAAGCCCACCCGATTCATCACGGGCTTCGATAGCAAAATCCCAAGACGCAGGGTTGCCAATCCGTATGGCAGTGGCAATAGTTTCAGGTTCTGTTACGGGGTGTCCTAAGACAAGTGGGGCGGAGCCTGCTGCTTGAAAACCCCAAAGCATTGGCTTCTTGGTGGCTTTTCCTGCCGCAAAATACTCTTTGAAACCCTTCCAATATGCAGTGATATTTCCTGCGTTTCCAACTGGAAGCATATGAACATCCGGCGCATCACCAAGTGCATCAATGATTTCAAAAGAAGCCGTCTTTTGGCCTTCAATGCGGTCTGGGTTGACGGAGTTCACTAGAGCAATAGGGTAGTTTTCTTCTAGTTTCCGGGCAACCAAGAGACAATCATCAAAATTGCCATCAATCTGAACAATCTTTGCGCCATAAACAATAGATTGCGCCAGCTTTCCTTTGGCAATTTTCCCAGCAGGTAACAACACAACAGGAGTCATTCCTGCACGGACAGCATAAGCCGCAGCAGAAGCCGAAGTATTTCCCGTCGATGCACAAACAACTGCCTTTGCGCCTCTAGCGGCAGCGGCAGAAACCGCCATCGTCATTCCACGGTCCTTGAATGAGCCGGTTGGATTAGCACCTTCGACTTTGATCCAAACGTCACCCGAAATCAGCTTTGACAATGTGGGAGCATAAACAAGTGGCGTCGATCCCTCACCAAGAGAGATGACAGGATCATCTTCACCGATTGGTAGCCATGCGCGGTAGTTTTCAATCAATCCAGCTTGCTTCGACATTTCCAGTCCCGTAGTTTCCATATAAAACGTGCATAAGGAAATCTACCCAAAAGACCAAAACTGCGCTTAGCCGGTCCGAAAAATGTCCTCTGCCAAAATCGCCTTGTTTGCATGTTCTTCGGCCCCACGCTTCGGTGGTGTAGAAAAAATCACTTCCAGACTCTCTACCTATTGCTGAAGAACTAAGAACGGTGCCAAGCCCAAGCAAACGTCCAACAAGTCTATCCTCATTCACGCCTGTGCGGCGTGGGTTATCGACTGAAATAAAGATGCCTTCTATACTTAACTGCCATGCGAAAGAAGGCCATCTGGATTTGGGGGAGCATAGTCGCCGTTGTACTCATTTTGGTGGGTGCTGGCACTCTTTATGCTCTCCATTATGCAACCCGTGCCCTTCCTGGAGTAAGCGTTGCGGGTGAGAAAGTTTCAGGTCAAACTGCCGATGACATAAGGGATCTTCTTGAAGATCGGTACTCTGATACGGCAGTAGCCATTCGTTTGGATGGACAAATGACGCCAGCCTCACTGTCAGACCTGGGTTATGACATTGACATTGACGCGACCCTAAATGAAACATTCAAACAAAACGGCTCAGTCATGAACCGCTTTTCAGCGCTCCTTTCATCCAACGACGTTGTCCCAACATTCAAGACAGATGAAGCAAAACTAGACACATTTCTTGATTCATTAACAGAAAAACATGGAACAGTAGTCAAAGAAGCAAATGTCAGTTTGCCTGAAGGGTCCGATACGTTCACTGTTGAACCATCAGAAGCAGGGCTAGAAGTAGACGCCTCTTCAATCAAAACAGCAGCAACCAAAGCCGCTGAAACCCTGGACTCCACTGAAGCAAACGTTACCTTGACTGAAGTGGAACCAACGTTTACGACTGAAAAAGCCCAAGAAATTGCCGACTCAGCAAATGAGATAGCTTCCAGAGAAATATCTATAACGGATGGGGTAGACCTACACACACCGACATCCTTCGAAAAAGCCTTATGGGTAAATGTGTCGCCAGAAGGTGCGAAGTTAGACGATGCTAAGGTTCGTGCCTGGGTCGAAGCCGCAGCAGCGGCTAGCAATGTTGAGCCAACTAATGGGGTCCGCAACGTAAACTCACGCGGGGATGTAGTCGCTGTTGTAGATGAAGGCAAATCAGGTTGGAAAGCAAACAATGCAGATGAAGTTGCAGGTGAACTTCTAACGGCGCTTCATTCTGGTGACGGTTTCTACGGTGACTTCGACTACGACGAAATAAAACCTGAAGAATGGGAAGACCGCAAGATAGCCGACGGCGCAGAAAACCTGGTTTACAAAGCCGCAAAAGGTGAAAAGTGGATTGATATTAATCTAAGCAACTTCACGGTCACCGCTTACGAGGGTGCCACCCCTGTTCGCGGCCCCGTCTACATGGTTCCTGGCGCGCCTGCCACACCGACAGTTACCGGCCAATACAAGGTTTACCTGCAATACGACAAGCAAACCATGAAGGGCGAAAACGCGGACGGCTCCAAATATGAGACACCCGACGTGCCATGGGTAACGTACTTCCACGAAGGCTACGCATTGCACGGTGCTTATTGGCGCAGTGAGTTCGGATACGGCGGCGCAGGTGGATCACACGGATGCGTGAACATGCCAGTTGATGAAGCCAAGTGGTTTCATGATTGGGCGGAAATTGGAACGGTTGTAGTCAGCCACAACTAACGCAGTTGCGTGTGTGTGGGGTGCCCCTCACACAGTCAGTCAGTATATTTTGAAAGCTCTGGTCGTTTTGGCTTGCGGCCATCCCCTGAAGACTTACCCGTCAACCTGCGCTTCACCCAGGGACCAACGTGTTCGCGGTAATAAGCTAAATCGCCAAAGTGCCTATGAACCCCATCTTCTAAGGCCTCGCGAATATTCCAATGAGACGGAATCGGAACGTCAAGGGCCCGCAATGAGTTCATTCCAACTTTCATGTGTCCTGCCCGCGCCAAATGCAGGCCGTCTTCAGACCAAAACTGTGGAGGACAAATGGTTTGGTCATGGAAATTATCAGAGTACGTGACCCCCTCCATGTCATTCACCCACGTTTCGGTGTCCGCAGTGAACTCTTCAGCGCGGTCATGAAAAAGGCGGCCCATAGGTAAATGGCCAGAAGGATCTGCACCTGCTAAAAGTAAAACTTCAATACCTGCATTGCGGATTTTTTCTACAGCTTGTCTTACCTGTTTAGAGGTTTCTTCAAGATTAAAGTTAGGGCGCAGCATGTCGTTTCCGCCCGCATTGAAAGAGATCAGGTCAGGGCCCATCGCGATAGCTTCCTCAAGTTGTTCCTCAAGTACCTGACGCATTTTTCGCCCGCGAATTGCCAAGTTGGCATAAAGAAAAGTGCCATCTAGCTGCGCCGCTAGGCCTTCAGCCACGCGATCCGCCCAGCCGCGAAGACTACCATCAGAGCGGGGATCCCCAAGTCCTTCAGTGAAACTATCACCTATTGCCACATAAGATTTGATCACTTTCGTCTCCTCTCACGAACGCGCACCGAAATTTGGATTGGTGAACCTTCAAACCCGAACTCTTCACGAAGTTTACGTTCAATAAACCGCCTGTAAGTCGGTTCGATGAAGGCACTTGCAAAAAGAACAAAACGCGGGGGACAGGTGGCGGCCTGGGTGGCAAATAGAATTCGAGGCTGTTTGCCACCGCGTACAGGATGCGGATTAGCCGCAGTCAAACGACCTAAGAAATTATTGAGCTTGCCTGTAGATACCCGTGTCTGCCAACCTGCCAACGCAGTATCTATTGCCCGAGAGATGCGATTCACATGCCAGGAAGTCAGTGCAGATAGATTGATCCGCTGCGCCCACTCAATCTGAGTCAAATCCAGGCCTTGTTCACGCTCTAAGTCATATCTGCGGTCTTCATCAACCAAGTCCCATTTATTGTTCACAATAACTAAAGCACGCCCGGCATCCACCACCTGTTGAACGACGCGGACGTCTTGCTCAGTGAGCGGAACTGATGCGTCAATAAGAACCAGCCCAACTTCGGCCCGTTCAAGCGCAGCTTGAGTTCGAAGCGAAGCATAGTAGTCTGCGCCAGTAGTCTTATGCACCCGCCTGCGAATACCTGCCGTGTCAATGAACTCCCAGAGCCTACCGTCTAGCTCTACAACTTCATCGACAGGATCACGGGTTGTGCCAGCCATGTCATGGACAACAGCCCTGTCTGTGCCAGCCAATGCATTTAGCAGTGAAGATTTCCCCACATTCGGACGCCCAACTAGCGCAATGCGTCGAAGACCACTGCGTGAAGGTGTCTGTAAATGCTGTGCAGTTTTCGGAAGCTTGTTCACCGCGACTTCAAGAAGGTCACCAGTTCCACGCCCGTGCAATGCAGACACGGGAAATGGTTCACCAAGTCCCAAAGACCAAAGAGAATATGCATCGGCTTCCTGCGTTGCAGAATCCACTTTGTTGGCAGCCAAAACTACTGGCTTTCCAGCCCTGCGTAGAAGTTCTACAACTCTTTCATCTGTAGCCGTTGCACCAACCGTCGCATCGACAACAAAAATCACGACGTCAGCCAAGTTGACTGCAACTTCGGCTTGTTCAGCTACCTGCTTTGAAAGGCCTGCAACGTCAACCTCCCAGCCACCAGTGTCCACAACTTGGAAATCACGGCCAGCCCAGTTTCCTTGATGCATCACCCGGTCCCTGGTAACGCCAGGCACGTTTTGAACAACGGCTTCACGTCTTCCAAGGATCCTGTTCACCAACGTAGATTTTCCAACGTTGGGCCGGCCAACAATCGTGAGCACAGGCAGCGCCTCATAGGTTCCTTCATCTGGAACCAAATCTGGACTACTGTCCAGTAGCGCTAAGTCATCTTCATCTAACTCATATTGAAGTAATGAGGCACGCATGACCTCTTCTTGAAGACTTTCGTCCATTTCTTCACTCACGCGAGCACTTCCTTAAAGTGGAGCATTCAATACTTCGTTCGCAACAATGGTATCGCTGTATGCATGGAAGACTCCCTGGACTTCCTGGGCGGCTTCCGATCCTTTGCCGGTAATGATCACAAGATCACCAGGCCCCGCCGCTTGTATCGCCATACGTGTCGCATCGCGTCGGCATTGCTTCACTTCCGTGACGTCCGCCATGTCTGATCTCACAGACGCAATCCCGCGAAGCAAATAATCCCGAATCGACTGAGGATCTTCACTTCGGGGATTCTCATCAGTGACCCACAATACATCAGCGGATCTTGCTGCTATTTGACCAAGTTCTTCGCGTTTAGAAGTATCGCGGTCACCATCAGTACCGAAGACTAGAACCAAGTTGCCAGGCACTAACGGTCTAACTGTTTGAAGAAGTGCCTCAAGTGCTTCTGGGGTATGCGCATAATCGACTAGAACATTTGGCTGACGCTCAGCATCACCTTCGATCAGTTCCATGCGACCTGCAATGGCAGGTGTATTTGCCACGCCCTTGATGGCCTCGGCAATATCAACCCCACATTGCACGGCGCTCAAAATGGCGGCGGCCGCATTTTGCACATTTACGGCCCCGGGAATGGGGGAGAAGCACTTGTATGTTTGTCCTTTTGGAGAAACAAGCTCAAATCCAATGCCCCATTTTCCGCTAACCGGACCAAAATCTTTTACGTACCAATGTGTTTCGCTTCCCTCAAAACCTGCCGGTGTTGGCGTCAGCGCAGACACCGTCCAGATAGGAACCTTTGCTTCATTTGCCAGGTGCCGTCCCCATTCATCATCCACACATATGGTGCCTTGTTGACTCATATTTGGATCAAACAGACGCGCCTTAGCCTCGAAATAATTCTCCATTGTTTTGTAGTAGTCGAGGTGGTCGTGCTGCAAGTTCGTGAAAACCGTTGAAGCGAACTTCAGTCCCCGCAGGCGATGAAGAGACATTGCATGCGCTGACACTTCTACCACTGCTGCCTTGCTGCCCCCATTTGAAGCGACAGCTAGTGCCCTTTGCACTACCGGGGCTTCAGCTGTAGTTCTAAGCATGTATTGAGGCTCATCGTCCACATCCATGGCACCCGTCGCCATCAATCCGACCCTGCCGTAGTGACGTGCAAGCGCCGAACGCAGCATATACGAAGTAGTCGTCTTCCCATTCGTGCCTGTAACTGCAGCTAACGTGAGTTTTTCTACAGCCTGGCCATATAGCCTGATAGAAATGTCCGCGGCGGCCTTCCGGGGATCATCGACAATGACCAAAGGCACGTCGAATCCTTTTGCGTACTTCGCTCCAGCTTCATCAGTAACCACTGCAACAGCCCCGGCTGCCAGAGCCGCAGGAATGAACTTCGCCCCATGATGATTTAGGCCCCCAATCCCGACGAAAACCCATCCGGGCTCTATATCTAAGGAATCTACACTTACGCCAGAGATATCCACTATCCAAGATGACGGAAGGCTCCCGTTAATACCTTGAATTAGCTGATTTAGTGGGACCGGCGTCACATCGGGTCGAAGGCTCTTTCCTGGGGTCATGGGGGTAATGATAGCGGGAAGTTACCATGGGAAAGATTTCTTACACACAGAGTGTTTTCGACTGGTTGAGATGTCACAGAAGCTGAAGACGCAGTAGACTGTGTCTTTGACAGATCTGCAAAGGAGGCCGGGGTGGACGATCCAAACGTGGATAGAACAGAAACCACGATCTTTACCACTGATTTGACTGAGGTACGTGAGGTTCCTCCAGTTCTCTTGTCTGCGCGCGATCAAGCTGCGGTTGACGCACTTCCGCGTGGCACAGCACTCTTGATCGTACAAAGAGGACCAAATACGGGGGCACGGTTTTTATTGGACGCTGACGTGACGTTCGCAGGACGGTCACCACGTTCAGATATCTTCCTTGATGACGTCACTGTTTCTCGTAAACACTGCCAGTTTATTGCGCATGGAAACGGACACATTGTCCGTGATTCCGGGGCACTAAATGGCACGTACGTCAATCGTGAGCGTGTTGACCAAGCCGTACTCAGGAAAGGTGACGAAGTTCAAATTGGCAAGTACCGTCTGACGTACCAACCGTCAGAGCAAGCTGAATGAGCGAACTGTCTTCGACCGTCAGGTTTGACGGAGAATGGGATAAAGAATCAACTGATTCGAAATCCCAGGAAGAAAAGGTTGGACCTGGTACTTGGCCTAGGGGAGTGGACCGCGTGCCACGGCACTCTATTGGAGCCGTAGTGTCGATCCTTTGTGAAGAGTTCCCTGCGACCACAGTGTCTAAGGTTAGGTTTCTTGAAGACCAAGGTTTAGTGAAACCCTTTAGGACTGCGACAGGTTACCGAAAGTACTCATCGGCCGACATTGAGCGCATCAGGTTCATATTGGCGCAACAGCGGGACTCATATGCTCCGCTGAAAGCCATTCATGAACATTTGGTGTCTTTGGATGGCGGACATGACGTGGAGCCGGAACCTACAGCACGTTTGGTGACATCCGGCGGCGCTGTCCTCGACATTCCCAAAGAGCAAAGTGTCACGCTTCGCGCGCTTGGTGACCTTACTGGCACTACTTCAGAGTTTATTGAGGATTGCGTCAATGCGGGTCTCATTCATCCAGACCTTGGTGGCCATTTTTCTTCCCTATCGGTAAAAATCGTCTCTTTAGCGTCTAGTTTGGCGACAGCTGGCATAGAGCCCAGACTTCTGCGCACTGTAAGAACTAGCGCTGAACGCTGCGCAGATCTTGCTGAAAGAGTCATCACATCGCGGGAAAGTAGAAATCGGCCCGGTGACAGAGAAAGAAACCGTGCCAAAGCACATGATCTTTCACAAACCATTGGCGATCTGCACGAACAACTGCTCAGATCTGCGATTTACGCCATCATTGAGGACTAATTGGTTTTAAATCTCAAGTAGAGCTTGAAGGCGCGCCGGGCTTACACATTGACCAAATGTAAACAAAGCCCTAACTTTGGAATATAGCAATCATTCCATCCATTGGGAGAAGCCGTGAGTGCGAAACTAGAGTCACGTCAAGAAATGCTCTTTGGCGACCCGTTGGCTGAGGTCGACGTCGCTGCGGGCTACCGAGGACCCATAGCGTGCCAGGCCGCAGGTATAACGTATAGACAACTTGATTATTGGGCGCGTACAGGATTAGTTGTCCCGTCAATTCGCGGAGCCAAGGGTTCTGGCTCTCAACGTTTGTATTCCTTCAAAGACATTTTGGTCCTCAAAGTTGTGAAGCGTCTTTTGGACGCAGGGGTTTCCCTTCAGCAAGTGCGCATTGCGGTATCGCAGTTAGCTGACCGGGGCGTCGATGATCTTGCATCAATCACACTAATGAGTGATGGCGCAACCGTCTATGAATGTACATCAGCTGACGAAATCGTGGATCTGCTTCAGGGCGGGCAAGGCGTATTTGGTATCGCTGTTGGTCGTGTCTGGCGTGAAGTTGAAGGTTCACTTGCTGCATTCCCAGTTGAAGGCGGGAATGTAATCAGCATGGAAGAACTTGCCCAGAGGCGTGCTAATCAGCGGACTGCCTGAGTCAAAACAGCAGTAGGGACGTAGGTAGTTACCAGTATGGTCTTTTATGCCTGTTTGTCCGACACTAATCTGACATAATATCTATTATCGGATCGAGGTCTTGGTTCAAATCCAGCCAAGCAGTCTTAGCTCAGTAATCAGCCCAGTAAGCGTCGCGTTCCCCAAATAGTCACATTCGCAAGTTCTTCAATGACGATGCCAATATCCATTTTTGATTCGCCTGCAATGCGTTCCTCAAACCCTATTGGAACCTCGACAATCTTTCCGCCTTTGCCCGCTAATCTGTAAGCCATTTCTACTTGGAATCCATAGCCATCGCTTTCTATGTCATCCAAGAAATTCAGACAACTGATCCTGTAGCATCGAAAACCGCCAGTCGCGTCTGCAAGGCCAAGTCCAAGCATCACTTTGATGTATGCGTTTCCAGACCTGGAAAGCAACTGACGTTTCCAGTTCCAGTTTTCGGCGCTGCCACCTGGAACCCAGCGTGCTCCAATGACCAAGTCTGGTCGATCAGGCATTTTTGAGCGGTTTAGGAGGCGCGAATATTCTTCGGGTCTGTGAGACCCATCTGCGTCCATCTCCCCCACAGTTTCATAACGATGTTTAATTGCCCAACGGAATCCATCTATATATGCGCTGGCCAGCCCGGATTTCGATGGTCGATGCATCGCATACAACCAATTATGGTGAGGCTTCACATCATCAAGCCATTTTCCAGTTCCATCAGGTGAGGAATCATCCACGACCAACACGTCCAATCCTGGATTGGCTCTATGGATGCGCTCTAAAACAACAGGCAATGTCTGCAGTTCGTTGTAGGTTGGTACAACCAGTAGATCTTTACTCATCATTTCTTCCTTGGCCTCTTTGCCAGGCCAAATCCCATAGTGGCCACTACAAACACTACCGACAAGATGGCACATGCGCGAGCCGAAGGCTCAGCTACTATTACCGCTGGCGATATTGAAGTACGAAGCGGAAGTTTGCCAACTAAGTTTGCGGCTTCCTGCTTGCCAGTAACTGCAATTACTTTTCCATTCGGATTGATTAGTGCTGAGACCCCATTTGTGGAGACTTGCACGGCGGCGCGACCGGTCTCAGCAGCGCGAAACTGCGCCATCTGTAGTTGCTGAGTAGACTCCGCAGAATCTTGGAACTGAGAGTTGTTTGTGGGGACAACAATTATTTCGCCGCCCAGTCTTATTCCATCAAGGAAAACCGGTTCTATCGAGGCCTCAAAACACGTTGCCATTGCGATTTTTACGATGCGGCCATCATTTAGAGAAACAGGCAGCATCGGAGGATTATCGATTCCAACCATGTCCGTACCAATTTGTGCGGCTTCAGGCGCTACGGCTTCAGAAAGAGATCTGAAAGGAACATATTCGCCCCATGGGACAGGATATTGTTTCCCGTATTTTTGGCTATGTAATCCCTCTTTCGGATACCAGATTCCCATCCAGTTGTAGCGAACGTCGCCTTCATACTCAATGAATCCGGCCATTAATGGAACTTCAACAATCGCAGAAGCTTCATTCACCATTTGCCCGACAAGTTTGTTTGTCTGTGGATTTCGGTCCAACGAGTTTTCTCCCCAAAGCACAATATCTAGTGGTTCTTTACCAAAACTTGCAGATTTGTTTTCCATCATTCGTTTAGTTTCGGCAAGGTGATTTCCCGTAACTTTTCCTTCGATTCCAAATGTCGTCATGTGCGGGACCTCAACGTTTCCTTGGATGACCGCAACTGTTAGAGTTCCAGCCTCAGAGCGAACCGGCAGTGTCACAGCAAGTGGCAGTGTCATCGCTATAGCGAATGCCCCCGCAAATACGGCTCTGCGAACAAGGCTTGTCTTATCAGCAGTAAAGGCAAAGCGAAGAATAGCTGCCAAAAAGACTAAGGCAAATGACACTAATACCTCACCCCCTATGGGAGCCAAAACAATGAGGGGTGAATCCACTTGAGAATATGCCAGTTTTCCCCAACCAAAACCGCCAAAAGGGATTCTAGAGCGAAGCTGCTCAATGCCTACCCAAAGAAATGCAGCGATTATGGCTTCACCCCACCAAGTTTGCCGCCAAGTCCAAATCTTGCTGGCAGCAAATCCGCCGCCCCAAACTGCCATAAATGCCGCTTGGCTCAGCGCAAGCGCCGCCCAAGGACCCGGGTTACCATCGACCGCTATCACAGCCCACCAAATATGAGGCAGGAAAAATCCTAATCCCCACAAGAATCCGTACCATGCACCCCGTCCAGTACCAACCTGGTCAACTGCGGCAATAAGCAACGCGAGCGCTGGGGGGAGCAAAAACCACAAACTAGTTTCAGGAAAAGATGCCCACGTCAATGCAGCTGAGAGTGCCACTTGCACATAACCAACTACATTCTTGCTTTTTAGTCGGCCCAAGCGACAACACCTCTACGCAACATCTTCAGCCCTTCTTTTGCTTTATCACCGATTGCGCCAAGTTTGGTTAGTTGCTCAAGCAAATCAATGGTCTGCCTCATCGAACGAACAAAGTCACCCGCAGTGAGATCGCTGTCCGGTAGCAATGTGGAAAGAGTTGCGCCCCCGGCCCACCTGTATGTGATATCAATCAGGTCACCGCAAGGAGGCGACGTTCGTTCTAACCCAGCATCCTTTTCCGCTTTTGCTACCTGTTTGAAACCACTTTGCAACTTGCCCCATGCCTCACGCAAAGGCTTTGTTGGGATTGCCGGCTGCACGTCCGAGGCTTCTGTGCGTGGTTCATATGTGAAAGCGCAAGCTAAAGCCGCAGCTTCCTGACCATTTAAGCCTTCAAATATTCCTTCAGTTAACGCTACTGCCACAAGTAGATCGCGCTCTCCAAAAATCCGCCGAAGCTCATTTCCAGACTCAGTTACCTGGTCCCCTCGCAAGAAACCAAGTTGGTTTAGCACTTGGCGCACCTGGTCAAACTCATGAGTTATTGAAGATGTTCGCTGGCTAATTTGTGATCGTATGCGTTTGCAATCCCTATCAAGGCGCGCCCATTCGTGTCCAAGCGCCGCATGTTTTTCGCGGTCAGGGCAGCCATGAACCGGATGGCGTCGTACAGCATTTTCTAGTTTTGTGACTTCTTCGCCTGCCAATATTGTTTCCGCATCGGCTTTTGGTCTTGTCGAGGTCCCAGCGCCTTTTGCCCTTGCCCGCACCTGTTTCGCCACGGCTTCCCGGTCCCGCAGGCGCCGAACTCCCCCACCTGGCAACCGGATAGTGCCAATAACGTCAGGGCCTCGATTAATATCTGAAGCCCCAAGCATGATGATTTTCGCATCGTCACTAACAATACGTACAAGAGGTTTGTCGAAGCCTGGACTGGCAGCAACGACTACAGCGCCAGAGCGCCATCTGCGCGACGTGCGGTAGCGAATAACTTGGCCTGCTCGAAGTTTACTTAGTGCGCGCGCACTTGCTTCCAAGTTTCCAACTCTAGAGAGACGGGAAAGTTTCTTTTGTGCAGAGGCAAGTTCTTCACGAAGCGCAAAGTATTCCCTGGCGTCCCCGGCGCTGCATTGAAGGTTTTTTTCAACTGCCGCTAGTTTTGATTCCGCGGTCCTTAGCTTGGTTGCAAAAGACA
>DAIOFF010000041.1:0-15530 GCA_036745855.1 Scrofimicrobium sp.
GCGCTCTTGGATGCAAGAGCTTGCAGATCAAGCGATTAGAGATTTGAGTGGCACAGAGTTCGATATTGCAGAGCCGCTTCAAAAAATAGAGTGTATGGTGACCAGCGGGGATGGCGGTATCTATTACACGGGCCCCACGGCAGATTTTTCCAGGCCGGGACGCATGTGGTGGTCGATTCCAGAAACCGCCACCACCTTCCATACTTGGCAGGAACGCACAACTGTTTTTCACGAGGGCGTACCTGGCCACCACCTGCAAATAGGCACCACGATGACTGAGGCAGATTCCCTGAATTTGTGGCGGAGGCTAGCCTGTTGGAACTCTGGCCATGGCGAGGGGTGGGCACTTTATGCTGAAGCCCTGATGGCAGAACTTGGGTACCAAGATGATCCAGGGTATCGGATGGGAATGCTAGATTCTGAACGTCTTCGGGCCGCCCGGGTAGTGCTTGATATTGGCGTTCACCTTGGATTGAAACGTCCAGGCAGCAGTGAAATCTGGGACAAGGATTTTGCCAGGCAGTTCCTGGCAAAGAACGTCGCAATGGACGCAGATATGCGGGAGTTTGAGTTGATCCGGTATTTGGGTTGGCCCGGACAAGCACCATCATATAAAGTCGGGGCCCGCCTTTGGCGTCAACTTCGCGATGAGTACCAGGCAAAAGCCAATCCCACGCTCTCCTCGGATGCAGTGAGGCGCAAGTTCCACGCCAAAGCCCTGAATCTAGGTAGCCTACCCATGTCTACGTTGCGCGAGGCGGTACTCAATTGACGTCCGTGGCCTTCATCCTTGCATCAGCTTCGCCCGCGCGCGCAAAAGTTCTGCGAAGCGCCGGAATCAATCCCCAAATAGTTGTTCCCAAAGTAGACGAAGCAGCCGTATTTTCCAGTCTGGAAGCAAAAGGCGCTGAGCCTCATGAGTTCGTGCTTGCGCTTGCAGAAAAGAAAGCCCGGGCCGCACTACAAATGGTTTTACGTGACCCAGCCCCCTTTTTTCAGGGCACAACAAATGGCGCTTTGCTAGTTGCTTGTGATTCCATGCTTGAAGTAGGCGGTCAAATGCAGGGAAAGCCCCACGACCCGGACACGGCTTTTGACAGAATCAAGACCATGCAAGGCGGGCACGGAACCCTATGGACAGGGCACGCTGCATTCTTGATTCCAAACATCGAAAGCGGCACGGTTCAAGACGCAGATAGCTTTGTCCCCACCCAAGGCGCAGAAGCAACAGCCATCCACATGGGACACATGAGTGATGATGAAATTCGTGCCTACGTCGCCACCAGAGAACCCCTTGAAGTAGCCGGATCATTCACTATTGATGGTTTAGGCGGCGCATTTATTGACTCCATCAATGGTGACCCACACTCAGTCATAGGAATCTCACTGCCATTGCTTCGGGATATTTCTAAAATGCTAGGGATTTTCTGGCCAGATCTTTGGGACAGGAACCTGCCGGTCTTCGGGACTTCACACATGGAACCACACACAGACCAGTAAAGTGGAACCATGACAAGTTTTCCGGCATGGGGCATCGGCCTCGCAACTGTGACAGATTCCGGCAGAACCCTTGATGTTTGGTATCCCGAACCCAAAATGGGAGCAATGCCCAAGGGCGGGGACCCGGAACTTTTAGAACGTCTTGGTGCCTTAGAAGCCAAAGATTCAGCAAGAGGCGTCTACACCCAGGTGGTACGCACCGTCTCTGACCTTGACGACCAACCGAACTCCACAGCAGACGCTTACCTGCGTCTGCATCTGCTAAGCCATCGCCTCGTAAAACCAAACACTATAAACCTCGATGGCATCGTGTCACGCCTCCCAAGCGTCGTGTGGACTTCAGCAGGGCCCTGCTCACAAGAAGACTTTGAAACCACGCGTTTTCGCCTTCGGGCAAAACTAGGTGGTCCAGTCACTGTCTATGGCGTCGACAAGTTCCCCCCAATGGTGAACTATGTTGTGCCAGGCGACGTTCGCATTGCCACAGGCGCTCGCGTGCGGTTAGGCGCATACCTGTCCCCAGGAACATCCGTTCAACGCGCAGGTGCCGTGAACTTTAACGCTGGGACACTTGGCCGCTGCCTCATTGAAGGCCGCGTTGCCCAAGGCGTCACAGTTGGCGCAGATTCCGACATTGGTGGTGGCGCTTCAACAATGGGTGTGTGGAGCGACTCTGGGCGTGAACGCGTCTCTATCGGAAAACGCTGCCTCCTTGGAGCAAACTCTGGCCTAGCCATCCCTCTAGGTGATGACTGCGTCGTTGAGGCCGGCCTCTACCTAACAGCAACAACCCAAGTTGCCCTAATGGTCTCAGGTGGCGTAGTCCCTGGCTCATCAGGACGATTCGTCGACCCCCCGATCATCATGGCAAGTGACCTTGCCGGGGCGTCAAACGTCCTTTACAGGCGCAACTCTTTGAACGGACGGGTCGAAGCACTTGCCCGCGGCGGACGGCCAATCACCCTTCCAAACGGAACCACACCCTCAGGAAGATAAACATTCAAATACAATACTGGGCCGTCAATAGCCGCAAAAAATCAGTTATTTAAATGCAGCTATTGACGGCCCACTAATTAAGCCCTCTTTCTGGCGCGAAGAGGAACATAATCACGTTCAACCTCGCCAATATAAACCTGACGGGGACGCCCAATACGCGTCGCCGGATCAGACACCATCTCACGATACTGAGCAATCCAACCTGGAAGACGCCCCAAAGCAAAAAGCGGAGTAAACATCTTCGTCGGAAAACCCATAGCCGAATAAATAAGCCCCGTATAAAAGTCAACATTCGGATAAAGTTTACGGGACACAAAATAATCATCCCGAAGCGCAATATCTTCAAGCTCCATCGCAATATCAAGCTTTTGATCATTCTTCCCCAAACGGGTCAAAACATCATGCGCAGCGTCTTTAACAATCGCAGCCCGCGGGTCATACGACTTATAAACGCGATGCCCAAATCCCATCAAACGCACGCCATCTTCTTTATTCTTGACCTTAGTCACGTACTCCTGCACTGTGACCCCACGCTCAATAATGTCATCAAGCATCCGCAAAACTGCCTCATTCGCCCCGCCATGCAGTGGCCCCGAAAGCGCACCAATGCCAGAAGCCACCGACGCGTACAAGTTCGCATTTGAAGAACCAACCAAGCGCACAGTTGACGTTGAACAGTTCTGCTCATGATCCGCGTGAAGAATAAGCAACATATCTAAAGCACGCACTAATGCTGGATCAATGTCATACTGCTGATACGGCATACCAAACGTCATGCGAATGAAATCTTCCGTATACCCGCGCTGACTATCTGGATAAAGAAGCGGAAGGCCCGCCGCCCTTTTAGCAATATAGCTGATCATCGTCGGAATCTTTGCCAGCAACAATGCGAGGGCTCGATCCAACTTCTCAGAGTCATGCGGGTCAAGGGTGTCTTCATAATAAGTAGCAAGACCCGCCACACCTGCCTGAAGAATCGCCATCGGGTGACCATCATGGGGAAATGCAGTGAAGAACGCTTTGAAATCCTCATGCAACAAACGATGGCGTTGAATACGGCGCAAGAACGACTCAAGCGTTGCCGCATCTGGAAGCTCGCCATAAATCAGAAGATACGCAACCTCCAAAAACGATGAATGCCGCGCCAACTGTTCAATCGGGTATCCTCGATACCTCAAGATTCCCGCGTCGCCATCAATGTATGTCACTGACGACTCGCAAGCCGCAGTATTAGCAAACCCTGGGTCATAAGTGACATCTCCGGTGGTGGACAGTACTTTCGCTAGCCCTAAACCATCGGATCCTACAGACGAAGAGAAACGAGGCAACTCGATTGTTTCACCTCCAACCAAAAGCTCACCAGGACCTTTCGATGGAATATCAGTGGCGGCCGCGTTGTCCGCTGTTTTTTGTTCCGTCATTGTTGTACTCCTCAACACATCCTTTTGAGGCACGCCCATTATCTTGGACTACTCTCACTCACTTGTTAGCGTATCGGCATTTGCCAAGTAGCGCTGATACAAAAACCCTGAAGACACAAAGCCTTACTTGAAACTGTTCCTACTCAACGAAGGTTTGGCTGGAAGAATCTCATTGCGCTTACTCGCTTTTGCAAGACTTCTACGCCATTTAACCAAGTTCTTAAGCGCAAACGTTTCTGGTCCTAGCTCTTTTGAATCCCACACAGTCTCTGGCGGGACTTCGCCGCGAAGATTACCCAATCCAACTTCCAGAGCATCCTGCAACCGGCGGGTTAGCTCCTTTACGGCCTCCCGATCAGAAGAATCAGAATCCTTCAGATCTGAATAGTCAATCGGTTCAAGTGCGCGCACGTAAATCCTCGTTCGACGGAACAGTCTCAGCGCAGATGAGTAACGATCGAGCACCGTTTGTGGACCCCATTGAACCACAGGAATCAAAGGCACCTTCGTATCCAAAACCAAACGCGCAGTACCGGTCTTGCCTTTCATTGGCCAAAACGATGGGTCTTTCGTCAACGTGCCCTCAAAATAAATGCCTACCGCTTCACCTGCAAGAACAGCTTCCTCTGCGTTCACTAATGCATTGGTCGCATCACTAGAACCACGCAATACCGGAATCATTCCCCAACGTTTCATTATTGGACCAATAACTGGGGCTGTGAACAGCGATTCTTTGGCCAAGAAACGCGTCTCATAGCCCTGCGCCGCCATGAAGTACCCCATGTTTACTGGGTCAAAGTTGCAAATGTGGTTGGGGGCCAGCACGAAGCCGCCTTCAGTAGGGAGATTCTCAACCCCCGCCCATTCAGGACGCAACCGAGACCGAAAAATGGGTCCAAGCACGAAGTAAAGAAATCTGTAGATTCCGTGCACACGCTTCCCGCTATGTGTCGGTTTCTTGCTAGACCGTCCCATAGGAGCCCTCCTTTAGACGTACTCCACTGATGCATTCAGCTTGCGAAGCTTTGAGAGGAAGTGCTCATAACCCCTCGAAATCATGTCAATGCCCGACACGTGTGACACACCGGTTGCCGCAAGCGCTGCAATCAAATGTGAGAATCCACCACGCAGATCTGGCACCTCAATGTCTGCAGCGTGAAGTGGTGTTGGGCCTTGGATGACGGCCGAATGGAAGAAATTTCTCTGCCCGAACCGGCATGGCACACCGCCAACGCACTCTTTGTAGAGCTGAATGTTCGCGCCCATCTTCCGAAGTGCCTGCACAAAACCAAATCTATTTTCGTACACAGTCTCATGAACTAAAGACAATCCATGGGCTTGGGTTAGTGCAACAACCAAAGGCTGCTGCCAATCCGTCATAAAGCCTGGGTGAACATTTGTCTCAAGAACTATTGGACTTAGTTCCCCACCTGGATGGTAGAAGCGAATCCCATTGTCACAGACATCGAACTCGCCACCGACTTTACGGAAAGTGTTGAGGTACGTGGTCATGTCTGCTTGGTGGGCACCTTCAACGAAGACATCACCGCGCGTCGCCAACGCGGCAGCGCCCCACGATGCGGCCTCAATCCGATCAGGAAGCGCCGTGTGTGTGACGCCGCGCAAGTGCTCAACGCCTTCAACGCGAATCGTTCTGTCAGTATCAACAGATATCACTGCCCCCATCTTCTGGAGGACGTTGATTAAGTCCATGATCTCTGGCTCAACGGCAGCGCCGCGTAGCGTCGTGATGCCTTCAGCCTGAACGGCTGTCAAGAGTGTTTGCTCTGTGGCACCAACCGATGGGTATGGAAGCTCAATGACTGTTCCCTGCAGACCCTTCGGTGCCGTAATGTAAACGCCCTCTGGACGCTTATCGACTGTGGCCCCAAAGCGTCTCAAGGTTTCCAGGTGAAAATCAATAGGCCGACCGCCCAGATTGCAGCCTCCAAGTTCTGGGATGAATGCTTCACCGAGGCGGTGAAGCAGTGGCCCACAAAATAAAATCGGAATGCGCGACGAACCTGACAATGCATCAATGTCTGATCGCGCTGCAGTTTCAACATTCGATGGGTCCAAGGCTAAAATGCCCTTTTCCTGATCGAAATCGACTTTCACGCCGTGGGCGCGAAGTAAATCTGACACTACATCGACGTCCCGAATCTGTGGAACGTTTCGCAGTTCAGAAGGCGTACCTCCGAGGAGCGAAGCAACCATCGCTTTTGGAACAAAGTTCTTCGCGCCACGGACACTAATGCTTCCGTGAAGCGGCTTTCCACCCTCAACCCTTAATACTGAGCTCACTGACTCTCCTGCTACTTGGCGACGGAGCCAACTCTACCTAGTTTAGGAGGCGGTCTTCGCTGGGAGCGTCTTAGGCTTCCACGAAGGCCTCTTAGATTCATACTCCGCGATGAGTTCTTCATCACGTAATGTGAGACTAATGTCGTCTAGTCCTTCCATCAAACGCCACCGCGTGTAATCGTCTATTTCAAAGGGGAAAGTGGCTCCCCCAGCAGTAACTGTGCGGTCTTCTAGGGACACAGTTAGTTCTGTCCCTGGCTCTGATTCTAGGATCTTCCACAGGCTCTCACAGTCCTCAGGTGAGATTACGCCTGTGACTAATCCCTGTTTTCCAGAGTTTCCCCTAAAAATGTCAGCGAACTTAGGTGCCAAAACGACTTTGAAACCATAGTCTTTTAGAGCCCAGACAGCGTGTTCACGCGATGATCCAGTGCCAAAATCAGGACCTGCCACTAAAACCGAACCTGCAGAATATTCTGGGTCATTCAAAACAAATGATGGATCTTTTCGCCATGCGGAGAAAAGCGCGTCTTCAAAGCCGCTGCGTGTAATCCTCTTTAGGAAGACCGCAGGAATGATCTGATCCGTATCAACATTGGAACGCCTGAGGGGAACCCCGATGCCCGTGTGTGTACTGAACTTTTCCATCTGACTCATACCTCCATATCGGCGTTAGAATCCAAATCGGCTGGCGAGTTTAGTGCGCCAGTCACTGCGGTTGCGGCTGCAACAAGAGGCGACACCAAGTGGGTTCGCCCACCCTTTCCTTGGCGTCCTTCAAAGTTTCTGTTCGAGGTGCTAGCTGACCTTTGCCCCGGCGTCAGTTGATCAGGGTTCATCCCAAGGCACATTGAGCATCCGGCTTCCCGCCACTGCGCTCCTGCATCCTTGAAGATTTGGTCCAGTCCTTCGGCTTCTGCCTGGATTTTCACGCGGGCAGAACCTGGAACAACCAGCATTTCTACGCCATCAGCTACTTTCCTGCCTTTGATGACCTCTGCTGCCATCCGTAAGTCTTCGATTCGACCATTCGTGCAGGAACCCAGGAAGACAACATCGACTGGAAGTCCGCGCAGCGGCGTTCCAGGTTCCAAGTCCATGTAAATGAGCGCCCGCTCTGCAGCCGCCTTATCGATCGGATCTGAGAAGTCATCTGGGCTAGGCACATTCGCAGATAATGAGACGCCCTGCCCTGGGTTCGTCCCCCAGGTAACAAATGGTTCAATCTCATCTGCATCCAGGATGATTTCGGTATCAAAAACCGCGTCGTCATCACTTGGAAGCGTGCGCCAGTGGGACACTGCATCATCCCAGTCAGTACCTTCAGGAGCGTGCGGACGTCCCTTCAAGTATTCAAAGGTTGTCTCATCCGGCGCGATCATGCCTGCCCGCGCGCCCGCTTCAATGGACATGTTGCAGATGGTCATTCGGGCTTCCATCGACAAGTTCCTTATGGCCTCGCCGCGATATTCGAGCACATATCCTTGGCCCCCACCAGTCCCAATTTTGGCAATAACTGCCAAAATTATGTCTTTCGATGTAACGCCGGGTTTCAGCGTGCCATTAACCGTGATAGCCATTGTCTTGAAAGGTTGCAGCGGCAATGTTTGTGTTGCCAAAACATGCTCAACTTCAGACGTGCCAATGCCAAAGGCAAGTGCGCCAAATGCCCCATGCGTTGACGTATGTGAGTCGCCGCACACTATTGTTGCGCCTGGTTGGGTAAGTCCCAGCTGCGGACCAACAACGTGAACGATCCCCTGATCTTTGTCACCCAAGGAATGGATTCGAACCCCAAATTCCTTCGCGTTCTCACGCAAAGTATCAACCTGTAGACGTGAAGTCAGGTCTGCAATCGGAAGATGAATATCAACGGTTGGCGTGTTGTGATCTTCAGTGGCAATCGTCTGATCTGTGCGGCGGACCTGCCTGCCAGCCAGCCTTAGTCCCTCAAAAGCCTGTGGACTTGTCACTTCGTGCACGAATTGCAAGTCAATGTAGAGAAGATCTGGAGCACCATCAGTTCCTTCTTTGACAATGTGCTCTTCCCATACCTTTTCAGCCATGGTTTTGCCCATGTTGCCCCTTCCTCATGTGTCGAATCAGCAAAGCAGTATTAGTTCAACAATCGGCGAAACGAAGCAATGCCGATTTGGAATCTCAGGCCTTGAGATGGCACTATCGAATTATGGACGAAGCCACAGATTCAAGTGGAGTTGGTGTACTCGACAAAGCAGCGCTTGTCCTAAGCGCTCTTGAAGCGGGACCCGCTACACTCGCACAACTTGTGTCAGCAACAAGTTTGGCCAGGCCCACAGCTCACAGGCTTGCAGTTGCGCTAGAACATCACAGATTTGTCACCCGGGACATGCAAGGGCGTTTTGTCCTCGGTCCCCGCCTGTCCGAACTTGCGTCAGTCGCAGGCGAAGATAAATTGATTTCATCATCCATGCCTATCTTAATTGCCCTAAGAGACCATGCGAAAGAGTCCGCTCAATTATTTCGCCGGCAGGGTGAAAGCCGCGTGTGCGTTGCGTCGGCTGAACGGCAGGTAGGACTGCGCGACTCGATTCCAGTTGGGGCAGCCCTTTCAATGCTTGCAGGTTCAGCTGCCCAAATATTGCTTGCTTGGGAAGAACCAGAGCGGTTACATCGCGGCCTCCAAGGAGCCTCATTCACAGCCACGATGCTGTCACAGGTTCGAAGGCGCGGATGGGCCCAGTCTGTTGGAGAGCGCGAAGCCGGTGTCGCATCCGTTTCTGCGCCTGTTAGGGGCGGCGATGGCAGAGTTATTGCAGCCCTTTCTATTTCTGGTCCGCTAGAGCGAATGGGACGCCAACCTGGACGCGTTCATGGACCCGCTGTCGTTGCCGCAGCAAATAGATTGACCGATTTTCTGAGGACCTCAGAAAAGATGGGGCTCTAAAACTTTCGGAAGTGCCAAAAGCACAAGGACCGTTTGCTGCCAAGCACCGCCAGGACAAGGACAGTCTTCTTGACGGTGGATGTATTTAGTTGGCACAGAAAAACACTATCCGGGCTGACTCTTTGCTCCGACACTTGAGAGGCCAACAACACTCGGAGTGAAAAGGCAACCGTCGGAGCGGTATACCACTCCGACCCATGACCAAACCCTCCGACACTTTGTGGTCCACACGCGCTCGGAGCAAAAATCTAGCTTATCCAGCACAAGATCCACCCGTTAATGCAAGATCCACCTGTTAACGCAAGATCCACCCGCTATGCAGGGCTCCTAAGGGGTGGATCTTGCATTAACGGGTGGAAGATGCATAACGGACAGCGATAGTCGCATTCATAGGCACATATTGGCTATTGCAATATTGATGATATGTTCACCAGCATGGCGCAAAGTCGCACTGTCAAGAATGCCTGCAAAAAATCGATCTTTACCCAAGGACACCAAAGTAGTCACGGTGTCTTTAGGTTTCTGCGGCGACGGCGACGCGAAATACACTCTCTTTCTTTGGCTCAGATCACCATTCGAACTGGAATTTTGAAGCCTGAGCCCAGACTCAAGAAGTCTTCTTTGTGCGCTACATCCAGCTCTGACATGTCTTGATGACGGCCTCTAGCCGCAAAGATATGGACTCTGCCATCAAAGATATCTCCTCCTCTCGGATATGGTTCTTCCTCGCTTGCTGCTTCCACTGCGATAAAGCCCCCGCAATATTTCCGATGATCTCGCGGGCAGCAGCCAGTCTCAAATTGCACTCTTCTGCAAAGTCAAGCAGCGCACTGGCCTCCTCTGGAAAAGTATCGGCTCCCATGATCGAGGTTGAACGTCTTCGCGTCACATCTGGATTGGGATTCACATCAAAAGCAGGACTCAACTTCCAAGCGCCGCGCTCAACCAAGAAACCGTGGTTGCGCAAATGATCATCAGTGTTACCAAGCGCAACACTAGCGACAACGCGAGCAAATAACTCGTGATGGTCCCGCTCAAGCGAAGGCGACAAATCGCGCATGGCCTCGACAATCTCAACGTAGTCCCGGCTCTGTCCGTCCATCGAACCAGTAGCAGTCATCGCGCTAATATACCCAATGCGCTGCCCTTCATTTGTCCTATCAAATCGTCGAAGCACCAACACGTTTCTGTTCCCAACTTGGACAAGTCTGCGCCGCGGCGTGCAAATTCCGCAGGACTCAAGCAAATCAAGCGCCGTCGATTCCCAAGCCATCACATCCCATTTATCACCAGCATCCGGGAACTTCGCAATTGCAAGGTCGCCGCCCTCCAACCGAACCGATGCCTTCGGTCGGGCACCCCCAAGTCCAGTGGTTCCAGTATCTAAAAGCTGCTTCACGGCAATAGATGAGTCCTCACCAGAGTCGAGTTCATCACTGGCACGCAACAACTCAGGCAACGAGACTAGTGGAGGCACACGCGAAGGTTCCCCCAAAAACTCTTCATGCTCGGGAAACCTAAAACGCAGTGCTCCTTGACGAGTGTCGTCGCTTACGCTCAAGAGAAAATCGAGATCATCAAGTTGTCGTGGCGAGACGCCTTCATTGCGCGCACGGATCCGTTCGGCCTTCTCAATGAGGTTTCGGCCCCATCGATCAGGAGCACTATCCGTGAAAGCGCCAAAAAGTCCGCCTTGGTATTGCGCCCCGGACACAAGTGGAAGTGCGGGATCAATACTAGTGCCACCTGCCGCAAGATAGCCTGGAGCGTAAATAAACGTCGTAGAAACACTCCCGCGATTCCTGGTGAAATGCGCTTGTCCAACGTAACCAAGCGACCCGCTGCTACCGGCAAAGACATCGACTGACGTCATCGAGCCCTCCTCTTTTGGAGACTACCCGCCCGCAACCGACCGATGTCGCTGGCAAGAGGATCAATAGAATCAACTGCACGGTCCAGGATGCCAAGAGCGCGAAGCACCTGCATCACGCTGCCGAAGGCCACCCCTGGGTCACCAGTTTCGATCTTCCGAAGAGTAACCCGAGAGATTCCTGCACGTTCAGCTACTTGCTGCGCCGTCAACCCCAATACCATGCGCCAACCATGCACATGCTCACCGAAGTCACAAAGCTGTCGATCAATTTTGTATCCAGCCACAACACCACTTCCTTATGGATAGCATCCTATCCATAACGGATAGGTATGGCCATACTTGTTTCCATTATTTTTCACAAGAGTAAGATGCTATGAATAAACAGTCGGCCCTCGTTATCCGCTTTTCGGTAAGTTTGTTGGGGTGACTTCCAGATAAGTACCCCCAACGGGATTTGAACCCGTGTCGCCGCCGTGAGAGGGCGGTGTCCTGGGCCGCTAGACGATGGGGGCCCTGACTGCCAAAGCAAATCGCTGGGATACTAGGACTCGAACCTAGACTAAATGAACCAGAATCACTCGTGCTGCCAATTACACCATATCCCAAGGCAGTTTGTTGTCCTGCAATACAGTCCAACGAGAAAGAAGCCTACCTAATGCCCGCGTCTCACTCAAATCAGCAAGATGCGGACCTGGTCACTTTATGCACTAACCTGTTCCTTCAAACGCGCGAGCCGCGTCAGCGTGGAGTCCTTCCCTAGAATCTCCATCGACTCAAACAAGGGCGGTGACACACGCCTGCCAGAAAGCGCCACCCGCAGGGGCCCAAACGCCAACCTGGGTTTCACACCCATGTCATCGACTATCGCAGCGCGAAGAACTGCCTCAAGGTTTTCGGCCGAAAAATCTTGAACAGCTTTCAGCTCACTAATCGCCCGATCCAAAACAGCATCAGCGCCAGTTTTCAGGGTCTTAGCAGCGTCAGGTTCAACCTCAATAGTCCCATCCAATGCAAATAAGAATCCCAGCATTCCAACCGTTTCAGATAGCGTCTGCACACGGGTTTGAACCAGGGGCGCACCAGCAGTCATGATCTCTTGCTCGCGCGGCAAAAGCTCCTCAAAAGTTGATGCTGAAACCAGGTTCGCCTCATGCAAGAAAGGCACCACCCTGTCTCTAAAATCACTCACTTCAAGCAGCCGAATGTGATCCGCATTAATGGCCAGGCACTTCTTTTGATCAAAGCGCGCCGGATTCGGATTCACATCCGCAATATCGAACGCTTTGACCATCTCACCCATACTAAAAATGTCTTCATCAGGGGAAATAGACCAGCCAAGTAGCGCCAAATAATTGAGTAGCCCCTCGGGAATCATCCCATTTTGACGGTGAAGCAAAAGACTAGATTCTGGGTCCCGTTTCGAAAGCTTCTTATTGCCTTCCCCCATCACATAAGGAAGATGACCAAACTGTGGCGTGGCCTCGGCAATCCCCAAATCCACAAGCGCACGGTAGAGGACAATCTGACGCGGCGTTGACGACAATAAATCCTCACCACGAAGAACATGAGTGATTTTCATCATGGCATCATCAACGGGATTGACCAGCGTGTACAACGGGTCACCCCCAGCCCTAACAATCACGTAATCAGGAACAGAGCCCGCCTTGAAAGTCACCTCACCCCGAACCACATCCGTGAACGTCACATCCGAATCCGGCATACGCATACGAATCACGGGCTCGCGACCCTCAGCCCGATACGCAGCCTTTTGCTCATCACTCAAATCCCGATCAAAACCGTCATACCCCAACTTCGGACTGCGACCAGCAGCAACATGACGGGCCTCAACCTCATCAGGCGTTGAGAACGACTCATAGGCATACCCGCCCTCAAGCAGCTTCGCAGCAACATCTGCGTAAATATCCATGCGCTCAGACTGGCGATACGGACCATAAGGCCCCCCGACCTCGACACCCTCATCCCAGGTCATACCCAGCCAACGCAAAGATTCCAGAATCTGTTCATAGCTCTCTTGAGAATCACGCTTCGCGTCCGTATCCTCAATTCTAAAGACAAACGTACCGCCTGTGTGCCGGGCATACGCCCAGTTGAACAAACAAGTCCGGATCAGCCCAACGTGGGGTGTTCCGGTCGGAGAAGGACAAAATCGAACGCGCACTGAATCGTTAGTCATAATAGAAACAGTCTACCTAGCAGAAAGCGAAATCATGTCTTTGCGACTTCCCTCAGAACTAAAACTCCGTGACGCGGGATCACTCAAATGGACTGGCATGCAAACCCCCGATGGCACACCCGCCAAAGGCGCTTGGGTAGCTGAAATGGATTTTGGCACGTCACCTAGGATTTCTGAGCGCATCAAAAGTGCCATAGACGACGGATTACTTGGCTACAACCCTGCGTGGCTGGTAGATGCAGTTCGCGAGGCAACGTGTGAGTTTCAAGAAAAACGTTTTGGCTGGTCAGTTATTCCAAGTAACGTCCGCGTGGCTTCATCCGTCCTCGGCGCACTAGAAGCCGCAATCAAATGCCTGACACGGCCAGGTTCACCCATCGTCGTGCCAACGCCCGGATATATGCCATTCCTAACAATCCCAGAAAAACTCGGCCGCACATGCTTCCAAGTTCCCTCTAGCGAGGACGGCTGGCAACTCGATTTCGCAGGAATCCGCGAAGCACTTGAAGCAGGCGCCGGAATGGTCATCCTGTGCAACCCATGGAACCCAACCGGTCGGGTACTGACCGTTCCAGAACTACGGACACTAGAATCCATAGTCTCCCAATACGACGCAATCGTCTTCGCCGATGAAATCCACGCGCCACTGGTCTACGGCGACCATTCAAGTTTCGTATCCTACGCCTCCCTTGGACCGTCATTCGCCAAACACACAGTCACTGCCGTGGCGGCCTCGAAAGGATGGAACATCGCTGGACTTCCCGCGGCGCAAGTAATCCTTGAAGACCGAAAACTACGCCACCGCTGGGACAAGTACGCTGCACCATTCACGCACGGCGCAACCACGCTTGGACTGCTGGCCACCCAGATCGCATACACCACAGAAGAGGAATGGCTAGACGAAGTCCTCGAATACGTCTCAGGTAACCTTGACTATTTAGACGAGGCCATGAAAGGCACCAACATCCGCTACCAACGCCCCGAAGCCACATACCTGACATGGTGGGGCTGGGACCGAAGCGACCCCGCCACCGCAATCCGTGCGGCAGGCGTTGGCGTGAACCCAGGAAGCAGCCTTGGAATCGACTACAAAAACTGGGCACGCGTAAACGCCGCAACCCCCGCGCCACTTTGGCGCGAAATCGTAGACCTATCTATCGGCGCACTACAGGATTAGAAAGCGTGCCAATCCCGGAGACCGTAACGTCAACGCGGTCACCGGGATTCAAAGGCCCAACACCCGCAGGAGTCCCCGTAAGAATCACATCCCCTGGCAACAACGTGAATGCGTGAGAAATAAACGACACCAACTCACGAACCGGGAAAATCATCTTCGACGTTGACCCATTCTGCCGAAGCTCCCCATCCACAGAAGACGTGACCTGCAGGTTATCAACGTCAAGATCCGGATCGACAACAATGCACGGCCCAAGTGGGCACGACGTATCAAAACCTTTTGCCCGCGCCCACTGACTATCTGACTTCTGAACATCCCTGGCCGTAACATCATTCGCCACCGTATAGCCAAAAATCACGTCATCAACTTCACCAACCGGCACATTCTTAGCCAAAGTCTTAATGACAACCGCCAACTCAGCCTCATGATCAACATGACTTGACCAAGAAGGCAACACAATTGGATCATCTGGTCCAATCACAGACGTGTTCGGTTTGAAAAACAGCAGCGGAGACTTCGGAGGCTCCCCACCCATCTCTAACGCATGATCCCGGTAATTCTTCCCCACCCCAACCACTTTGCTGCGAGGAATAACTGGAGAAAGCAACCGGACCTCGTCAATCTCAAAAACTTCACCTGAGAGACGCACCTCAGAAAACAAAGGATCACCACGCAAAGCAAAAACTCGAGTGGAATCATCTTTCACAATGCCATACTTGGGGTCGCCCCCATCGGAAAACCGCACAATTTGCATGTACCCAAGACTAGCGTGGTGCCATGGACTGTGTGCAATGCAGTTATGGTTGTGGGATGGAGACCCTAAATCAAGTATTAGACCGCTTGGAGGACGCCCACGACACTTCAGAGGAAGCCTTATTCGACGCATTTTCGAAATGGGCAGAAGACACCGGTCGGCCGCTATACCCACACCAAGAGGAAGCTTTCCTAGAACTCCTGGAAGGCAAACACGTCATTGCGCAAACGCCGACAGGTAGCGGCAAGTCGATGATGGCGCTTGCGGCTCACTTCATGAGTCTGGCTCACGGCGGGCGTTCCTATTACACGGCTCCGCTAAAGGCACTGGTGTCTGAGAAGTTTTTTGACCTGGTGGACCAGTTTGGGGCAGCAAACGTTGGAAT
>DAIOFF010000042.1:0-481 GCA_036745855.1 Scrofimicrobium sp.
TACTGTTTTGACCTTATCCGGGAATGACTGCGCCGCCGGGGAAGTGGAACAAGACGCCAACAACAGCGCAGATACTCCCAAGAACATGGTGGCTGCTGCCGCATTCTTTCTATTTGGCATCAATCCGCCCAGTAGCCAGCATCACTCAAAATAAACCCCCAAAACGTAAACAGGAAGAACTTATCAATGAATATGAACCAACCGGTCAAACACTGTTAAAGTACCAGGCAGAGGGCTGAAACACAAGAAAATGGGGTCAGTCAAACAAGCTTCCATCTGGTGCTAAATGGGCCTTTTGGTTTAGGTGTGCGGCTTGTCTTGTAACGTGGCGGAAGTTGCTGTGCCAGGCAAAAGTTGCATCTGGTGGCGCTGCCAAAACGCTCGGTCAGCTAATAAATTCGCTATGTGGGCTGGTTTTTGCTCCGGCACTTGAGGTGTCGTCAACACTCGGAGTGAAAAGGTGACTGTCGGAGGGGTATCT